>JANMST010000343.1:0-4442 GCA_031389635.1 Acidimicrobiia bacterium
GCAAAGGAGCACTTAGTGCCCGAAATTACCGTCCAGGGCCTGGTTGGAGGGAAAGAGATATCCCTTTCGACAGGCAAGCTTGCCCTCCAGGCAGATGGCGCAGTCGTCGCCCGCATGGGTGAGACCGAAATGCTGGTTGCAGCAACCGCCAACAAAACCGTTCGGGAAGGAATCGACTTCTTCCCACTCACCGTCGACTTCGAAGAGCGAATGTACGCCGTCGGGAAGATCCCGGGCTCGTTCTTCCGCAGAGAGGGGCGCGCCACCGAGGCCGCCACCCTCGCCGCCCGCTTGATCGACCGTCCCCTGCGGCCGTCTTTTGCAGACGGATTCCGCTGCGAGACCCATGTGGTCGCACTCACCCTCGCCATCGACGGGGAGAATCACGACGTCCTCGCCCTCAACGGGGCCTCCGCCGCCCTGCTGATCTCAGGCATTCCCTTCGAGAGCGCGGTCGGTGCTACCCGCCTTGCCCTCAAGAAGGGCGAGTGGATCGCCTTCCCGACCCACGAGGACATGGCCGAGTCCGTGTTCGAGATCACCGTCGCCGGTGGCCGCAACGCCGACGGCGGCATCGACATCATCATGGTCGAGGCCGGCTCCACGCCCCACGGGCTTCGCCTGATTGCGGCCGGCGACCCTCCGTCCGACGAGGTGACCGTCGCCGCCGGGCTCGAGCTCTCCAAGGTCTCTATCGCCGAAGTGATCGACCTTCAGATGCAGCTCCTGGAGCGAGTCGGACGAAGAGAAGTCAGCTGGCCGTTGGTCGTCGACTACTCGCCCGAGATGTACGAAAGGGTTGCGGCTGCGGCCAGCCCCAAGCTCGAAGACGTCATCCGAATCCCCGGCAAGGCCGATCGCAACGCCGCCGAAGCCACCGCCTCTCAGGCTGTGGCCGAGGAGCTTGCCATCGCCGACGAGGACAAGGAAGCGTTCAAGCGAGCCTTCAAGAGCGTCCTCAAAGACATGATGCGAGCCATGGTGGCTGATCACGGCATCAGGCTCGACGGACGTGGTCCCACCGACATCCGTCCTTTGCTGATCGAGGCCGGGCTAGTCGGTCGAACCCACGGATCGGCGCTCTTCCAGCGCGGTGAAACCCAGGTCTTGAACCTCACCACGCTGGGAATGCTCAAGATGGAGCAGATGCTCGACACCCTCGCTCCCGAGGACTCGAAGCGATACATGCATCACTACAACATGCCTCCGTTCTCTGTCGGCGAGGCTGGTTTCATGAGAGGCCCCAAGCGTCGGGAAATCGGACACGGGGCCTTGGCGGAGAAGGCAGTCCTCCCGGTTGTCCCAACCGAAGAGGACTTTCCTTACGCACTGCGTCTGGTATCTGAGGTCATCTCGTCGAACGGGTCAACCTCGATGGCAGCCGTTTGTTCATCGTCGCTCTCGTTGATGGACGCCGGCGTTCCGATCTCAGATCCTGTGGCGGGCATCGCTATGGGTTTGATTGAGCGCAACGGCAAGTACGTCACTCTCACCGACATCCTTGGAGCCGAAGATGCGCTCGGGGACATGGACTTCAAGGTGGCCGGTACCGCCGGAGTCATCACCGCTCTGCAACTCGACACCAAACTGCAAGGTCTGCCCTCCGAAGTGCTGACCGCAGCACTAGACCAGGCGAGGACGGCCCGGTTGTTCATCCTTGAGGCGATGAACAAGGTGCTGCCCGCTCCCCGGACCGAGCTCAACAAGTGGGCGCCGAGGATCGAGTCGATCCAGATCCCCAAGGACAAGATCGGCGAGGTCATCGGCCCCAAGGGCAAGGTCATCCGAGAACTCGAAGAGAAGACCGGTGCCTCGATCGAGATCGAGGAAGAAGGCGGCTTTGGCCTCGTCCGGATCGCATCGAGCGACAGCGAGGCTCTTGCTGCTGCCAAGGAACGGATCATGAACATCGTGTTCCCGCCCGAGGCCGAGATGAACAAGGAGTACGACGGCGAGGTCGTCAACATCACCAAGTTCGGAGCATTCGTCAACATCCTTCCGGGTCGTGACGGTCTGCTGCACATCTCCAAGCTCGACGATTCTCGCCGAGTGGAGAGGGTCGAGGATTACCTCGACCTGGGGCAAAAGATCGGAGTGATCGTCGAGGAGATCGACGGTCGCACCGGCAAGCTCGCTCTGAAGTTGGCCCGGCCGCTCGAAGGTGTTCCGAAGGAGGGTGCCCCGTCGGTATCCGACGGAGGCGGTCGTGACGACCGGCCCCGCGATCGAGATCGTGATCGCGACCGTCCCGGCGGCGGCGGCGGCGATCGCGATCGTCCTCGGAGCGGTGATCGGCCAACGACCGGCGATCGCGACAGCCGACCGAGTCGCGACGAGCGTCCCCGCGACCGCGATCGCAGCGAGCGTCCCTCGGCAGCCCCGCGGGAGCCGGCCAATGCTGCCGCTCCCGAAGGCGGAGAACCGCGGCGCCGGGCGGCGGCTTCGTTCGAGGATGCCTTCGAGGATAAGAAAAAGGACTGATTCGTGTTTGAGTTCCGAGCTTTGATCGAAGAGGCTCGTGGCGGGGGAGGGGCCTGGGTTCAGGTCCCTCCCTCAGTCGTTGGGGAACTAAGAGGTGGCAGGATTCCGGTCCGAGCTACCTTCGACGGAACCCCGTATCGCGGCTCGGTGTCGTCGATGGGTGGTGGGGTCATGGTCATCAGCATCCTCAAAGACATCCGATCCCAACTCGACAAGGCCGTCGGTGACGAGGTCCTAGTGACTTTGGAGCTCGATGACAATCCGCGTGAAGTTGAGGTGCCGGACGATCTGGAGCGTGGCTTGACCGCTGCAGGCCTGGCAGACGCGTTCGCAGGGCTCTCTTTCACACGAAAGAGGGAGATTGCCGAGGGTCTGTCTGGCGCCAAGAAGCCAGAGCCCCGGCAGCGGAGGATCGAGGCGGCGGCGCAGAAGTTGGGTCGGTTGAAGTAGTCGGCGTACTTGCCTCCAGATCCTGTTGATCCTGTTGATCCTGATGGCCGCAGGGCGTGGGGTCGTGTCGGGTATCGGGGAACGGCCACCGCCGCTGGTAGTAACGGCCGGTGATGCCAGGATCGAACTGCAGCCCTACACGGTCTGTTGGAGTACCGCCACGAGCGGGTATTGCGCAGACGGTACCCAACCGAGTCCCCTGCCCAGTCTGGGTGCGATCAAGGAAAGTCTCGAAATCTCTTGGCCATTGGCCGGCTGGGACTTCGTCGCCTCAATTCACCAAGCAGGCGAGGACGCGATCGAGGTTGAGCTAGGCAAGCGACCAGGAGTGTGGGTGATTGAGGTAGATGATCTCGAGGGAAACTTCGACGTATCGCTGAGCGGTTTCGGCCCCGAGAGGGACGTCCAATATCAGTTCTCGGTTGATGTCGAACCGACGGGCTGAAGTTGACTGGCCGGGCGGAGAAAGTCGCGCGGTGGCCCGTTGTTTTGGGGTTTGAGGAGTCGTCGGCGGTGGGTGGGGGTGGTGGGGTCGATCTGGTAGCCGAGTCCGTGTGAACCGCCCCGGGATTTGTGGAGGGTCTGATTCCACGGAAAGGTGGAGTTATGCCAGCAGCAAGAAAGTATCCGGAGGAGTTGCGGGAGCGGGCGGTTCGGCTCGTTGTCGAGGCTCGTGAACAAGATGTGGGTTTGTCGTTGAACGCGGCGGTGAATCGGATCGGGTTCAGGGTGGGGGTGGTCCTTGACACCCTGCGGAGCTGGGTCCGCCAGGCCGATGTCGACGGGGGTCGCCGTGGGGGGGTGTCGACCGGTGAGGGGGCGCGGGTTAAGGAGTTGGAACGGGAGAACCGTGAGCTGAAGAGGGCCAATGAGATCCTGTTGGCGGCGTCGAGTTTCTTCGCGCGGGAGCTCGACCCGCGACTGCCGTGGTAGTGGCGTTCATCGACGGTCATCGGGACAGGTTCGGGGTCGAGCCGATCTGCAGGGTGCTCACCGAGCATGGCTGTGGGATCGCCCCGTCCACCTATTACGCCGTCAAGACCCGACCGCGGTCGGTCCGGTCGGTCCGCGACGAACTGGTGCTCGATGAGATCCGCCGCATCCATGGTGATCCGAGGATCGGCCGTGGCTTATACGGGGTCGGCAAGGTTTGGCACCATCTCCGCCGGGAGATCGCCAATGGTGAGCAATCCCGACCTGGGCCCGGTGCCACGCTGTCAGGTGGAACGGCTCATGGCCGCCAACGGTCTCTGTGGGGTGGTCAGGGGTCGACGGTTCGTCACTACCCGTCCCGACCGGGCTGCGACTCGGCCACCGGATCTGGTCAACCGAGATTTCGGCGCGACCCGTCCTAACCAGCTGTGGGTAGTCGACTTCACCTATGTGGCCACCTGGTCTGGCACTGCCTACACGGCGTTCGTAACCGACGTGTTCTCGCGGCGTATCGTCGGATGGCGCACCGCGGCGTTGATGCCCACCGAACTGCCCCTCGACGCCTTGGAGATGGCCCT
>JANMST010000344.1:0-4858 GCA_031389635.1 Acidimicrobiia bacterium
GTCGCGAACGATCTCCATGAACGACCGCATCTCGTCGACGGTGGTCCCCGCCTCCGAGACCAGCAGGGCACCCCAGAACCCCAACTCGATGTTGCGCAGCACGTCGTGTCGGATGGCGGCTTCGTTGAGTGCCCTCAAGTCCGAGGTGTACGAAGGGATTATCACATTGCAGGACCCGTGGAACTTTTCCCGTGCCCAGCTCTTGGCCTCGGCCCTGGTGTACTCGGAGTGCATGGGCAGTGGCAGCGTACCGCCGGGTCCCCTCCCCGCACAAACGTATGTGCTGCTAGCGTCGATAGCGGTGCCGGTTTCGTGATGCGCGCCGTTCTTCGGCGCCCAGTGTCCCGTTATTGGCGGCTCTCGGGCGAAGAGAGGAGACCCGATATGCGAGCGCTCAGCGCGGCAAAGGAAACTGCATTTGAGAAGGTCAGGGGGTTGTGGATCGCGATCCCCACGCCGTTCACCTTGTCGGGCGAGATCGACGAGGGAGGACTCCGCAAGTCGGTCGACTACTACATAGACGCCCTCGCCGTCGACGGCATCTTCTGCGGGGGCGTTATGGGTGAGTTTTGGTCCATGACTGTCGAGGAGCGAGCTCGTGTCCACGAGCTCGTCGTAGGTGCCGCCGCGGGCAGAGTGCCGATCATGGTCCACATCGGCCACCACAACTACTCGGAGGCGGCGCAGCTAAGTCGTCACGCCGAGCAGATCGGCGCCGCCTTCGTGATCGCCATCAACCCCTACTTCCCGATCAAGCCCTCCGATGACATCGTCCGTGACTGGTATCGGCGTCTTACGGCGGAGTCTTCGGTCCCCTTCTTCCTCTTCAACACGTCTTACTCTGGATACGCCTTGAGCCCAGAGCTCATCGCCGAGCTGAGTGATCTCGAGACCGTGTGCGGAATCAAGAACCCGAAACCGAGAGATCATCTCCTTCGCGTCCAGGACCTAGTTGGCGACAAGATCGTCGTCTGCGACGCCGACGAAGCAGACTGGCTGAGCCTGCACCTGGATCACGGCTTCCAGGCGCTCATGTCGACGCCGGCGCTGGCCATGTATCAGACAGCGGACCATCGCCCCATCCGCGACTACACCCGCATGGCCGACGCCGGCGACATAGAGGGAGCCTGGGCAATGCACGGCACCCTCGAGCGGGAGCGAGAAGCATTCGAGCGATGGATGCGGGAGAGCTGGCTGGCCCGTGGCGGGGGGGCAATCCCCATAGCCGAGCTCAAGACGTGGCTTGCTCTGATGGGCCTGCCCCAAGGCCCGGTCCGGCCGCCGCTGATCCCGCTCAGCGAAGAGCGAACGGCGGCGCTGCGTGCTGAGCTTGATGGGCTGGGTTTGCTCAATTCGATTTCCTGAACCCATGGTTCCGCAACGACACGGAGGAGAAGCTCATGACGCCGGGTGACATCGACTTCAAGGACGCTGCCGGCAGATTGCACACCGAGGCCTTCGGGCGCATTGCCAACTCGCCGTGGTACTCCGACGCGGTCTACGAGAGATTCTCCGACGCCGAGTATCAACGACGGTTCGACGTCACCCGGGCCAAGATGAAGCGGCTCGGCCTCGACGTGCTCATCGCATCCGGCGGTCCCAATCACTGGAGCTGGGGAGGCGGCATGCGCTGGCTCAGCAACCACTGGGAGTGGCATGGGATGTCGGCGTATGTCGTCGTGCCCCCCGATGGTGAGCCGGTGCTTATCTGCGGGCCCGGGGGAGCCCACCGCGAGGCCGTGCGCCGCGCGACGCCTCTTAAGGATGTACGTCACTCTCGCTGGGGCTCCTCGGGGGAGGTCATCGTCGACCTGATCAAGGAGTGGGGGCTGGCCGATGCCACCGTCGGCATCTCCCATGTCGATCCCGTCTACGGCCACCATCTCCCCGTGGACGAATGGGAGCGCCTTCGGGACGGACTGCCCGAGGCCACTCTGGAGCGGGTCGGTGACTTCTTCCACGAGCTGGTGCATGTCAAGAGCGCCGAGGAGATCGAATATGTCCGCAAGGCTGGGAAGCTGATGGACCAAGCCTTCCACGCCATGATCGCGGCCGCCCGCCCCGGAGTCACCGAGTATCAGCTAGCCGCCGCAACTACCCACGCCGTCATGGATGGCGGCGGTCAAATGGATTTCAACATCATCGGGTCGACGCCGATGGACAACCCGGCGATGGTGTTCGGCAATCCGTGGCCGTCGAGCCGTCCCCTCCAGGCGGGCGACATCATTCTCAACGAGCTGGCATGTGGGTACAACGGTTACTCAGTACAGATAGGCGGCCCTATTTGCATCGGGGAGCCACCATCGTGGATCCGCGAGTTCTTCGACGAGGTGGTGCTTCCGGGCTACGAGCTGATGGCGGAGCAGGTCGTCGGGGGCAACAGCTGGGACGATGTGATGAAAGCCAGCCGGTTCTTCCGGGACAAGGGCTACGACTCGCGTCCCCTGTTCCTTCACTGCATTGACTTCGTGAGTCACCCCCCGCATGTGATGTGGGACCACGTGGTCGCCGGGGACGACGAGCTCGATCTGGAGGCCGGGACCGTAGCGATGCTGGAGCCGACGATCATCACACCGGATGGGTTGCTCGGGATCTTCTTCGGGCGAACCTATGTCCTCACGGAGGGCGGGCACGAACAGGTGACCAAGTTCCCCCACGAGCTGATCGTCATCTGAGTCGTCGATCGAGTTCAGATGTCCTCGCCCCGCTCGGCGCGCTCCAAGGCGAAACGCCGGTCAATGATCCACAGCATCTCGGTCAGGGCGTCGTCCTCGAGGATGGTGATGATCCGGGATATTCGATCCGACAACTGATCGAGCCGACGCACTAGCTGCTCCCGAGGAGCCCCAGAACTCCGTTCGTCGGCGAGGAGTTGGTGGACGGCGTTGCCGTAGTCATCGGACACCCGCAACAGCTGATAGAAGGCATCCTCGAGTGCAGCCGTCTTCTCCTTCATGACCTCGTGCGGCTTCACAGCCATCGCTTCCAGCGGTAGGGGAGCTCGACGAGAGTCGGCTCTTCGACGGTCTCGACGAGATCGAACAGATCTTGGAGTATCCGGCTCTGCTGATCGGGGCGGCCCGGCTCGCCGAAGGGGTTGCCCAAAGGGAAACGCACATAGGCGCCCCGAGGTATTTTCATTGCCAACGAGATCTCTGGTCGCATGCTCACGCTGACCGTGCTCATCCCGGCGGCTTCGAGCTGGGACTGGACCAGGCCGACCGACCTGTGGCACATCGGTCAGCCGGGAACGAGCACCACCACATCGACGCCTTCTTCCGCTAGGACCTCCGCCACGGCCGGCGCGGTCGTCTGCGCGATCGGCGTCGGGTCCGGGTTGAAACCCATCATCCCGATGTGGACCGGCGAGGTCGAGCCGATTCGGCCGCCGGCGACGGCCTCGTGGAGACGGTCGAGCGGAAACACTGTATTCGGGTCCTTCTGGGCCGAGGCTGTGTCGTAGTGGGTGTGGGTGAACCGGAGCCTCCGCAGGTCGAGGTCGTCGGGTAGCAACCGATAGGTCGGGTCGCCGGCGGCCGTCTCGACGTGGAATGGAGGTTGGTCGTCGAGATGGACCCCGGCCGAGCTGACGAGGGCGACCTTCGACTCGGAGAGCGGCCGGCGCAACGGAGTGAACTCCTGGGTCTCGACGACGCGAGGGTTGGTGGCATCGTGGTTGTTGGTTATGAACTCGATCCATTTTTCGTACTTCTCGGTGTACGCCGACGGGTCGAGCGGTGTCCCGATGGTCACCGTGCCAGTTTCTCGGCGAGCCAGCGGAAGGTGGCCGGCGCCCAATGGTCGAAGTACTTGAAGGCACAGTGGCCGGCGTCGGAGTAGATGCGAGCCTCCTTACCGGTGACGGGGCCTGTTTCGAGCATGAAATAGATGTTGCCGATCGGGGCCAGGTGGTCGTGCTTGCCGTTGATCATCAGCACCGGCATGGTGATGTTGTCGAGGATTCCCTGCTCCGACAGAGCCCAGCGGCCGAAGTCGGAGCGCTCCTCCTCCACCGACGTGGGAGGGAACGAAGGGGGATCGTCCGGGGCGCCGAAGCGCCAGGTGGCGCGCTCGTTGCGGACACGGACGAACTCCTCGAGCTCGTCGTCACCCATCACGTACCCGAAGGGATGACCGGCGTTCGCGACTACAGCCTGCAACTTCTCAGGTGCGGTGCCGGCCAGTTGCATGACCGAATAGCCGCCCCGACTGATGCCGAAGGCCCCGATCCGCTTCCGATCGACCTCGGGTCGGTCGGCTAGATAGTCAACGGCCGCCTCCCAGGCGTCCACCGACTCGGGCGCCCATGGGAACGGGTTCTCCCCGGTGCCGGGGCCATCCATGACCAGAGCGGCCATCCCGTTGTCGATGCACAGGTCCTGGGCCCAGCCCCGATCCTCCTTGAAGACGTCGGCGCCACACATGACGAGGACGGCGGGAACGAGTGAGTCGGTGTGTGGAGCACGAAAATGGGCCCGGATCGTCTTGCCCTGGTGCTCGAACTCGACAACCTCAACCGGCGGGTCGAGATGGGCGCAGGCCTTGCGGTAGGCGCGGGCGCAGTCCTCGCTGATCCGCCGCTTGACATCGGAAACTTCCCCAGGGAAGCGCCCAATGGCGTAATAGGTTTTGGCCTGGAGGAAGGAGCGTCGTGACCCCTGGTAGTCACCCGCCTCCTCCAGCCGGTCCCCCTCCGCCTCATGGCGACGGGCGACCTCCTCCCATACCGGTACCCACTTGTCTTGGGTCGTGCCCTCGAGACGGGCGACGGTCGCTTGGAGCTCGGCGATGTCGTCGATCATCGAGAACCAGCGGCGATAGAACCCGCCGTGGGTCAAAACGAATGGATCTTCGCTGG
>JANMST010000365.1:0-9362 GCA_031389635.1 Acidimicrobiia bacterium
TGGACACCTCGCTGGCACGCCTCCCGGGCAACGTCAGGCTTCCACGTGTCGACCGACACCAGGAAACCATCGGTCAGCAGCGCCTCGACGACCGGGACCAACCGTTCCAGCTCCAGGGAAGAATCGATCGTGGGATTGTCATAGTGCGACGATTGGCCACCGAGGTCGATGATCGTCGCGCCCCATTGGCGATACCAACGAGCGAGCGCAATCGCCTCGTCGACCCCGGCAGCAATGGTGTGCGCGTTCTTCGACTCAGGCGAGAGATTGATCACTCCCATCACATACGTGACCTCACCGAACTCGAGGTGTACTCCGCCTAGGCGAAGAGGCTCCTTCGCCGCCAGTCGCTTCATGGTCCGATCAGAAGGGACCCGCTGAACCCCGTCGTGCCATCAGGCAATCGCAGCACAATGGTTTCCGATCGGGTCTCTCCGGCCGGCACCAGGCCGATTTGAAATGGAATGACCGTGTTGCCAACCCGAAGACGCACGGTCCCTCGCCACGGCGTGATCCCCTCGTTGGTGATCGGAACGGTGACGGCGATCTCGTTGGGTCCCCGCGCCGACACCGAGACGTCAACTTCCAAAGCCCCGCCGCATTGCTCCTCCGCACCGGCCTCGACCACTGCCGATCCGGTGATAACCGGCCGATCCTCGTCACCAACTGAGACTTCGAAGGGTCGGGCGATCTCTCTGGTGCAGCTGACGACGTGGGTCAACCCCCTCAGGCTGGAGAGCACGACGGGGATCAGAAACACGCCGAAAAGCACGAAAATGGCGAGGCGGGGTCTAAGAAGGGCGGGCACGGGACCCTGGCGATGGTACTCGGGCACCCGTCTGGAACCCCATACACTGCAACCGTGCGCTCCCGCATCACCCTTTCCTTCGAACGCGCCAAGACACTTCTGCTGATGTCGGGGCTGATTTTGATCGGAGTCGTCGGTCTGGTGGCGCTGACCCGGGGCGTCGATCCGGTCGAGGTGGCCGGGACTCTCCTGTTCGTTCCGGTGTTCGCCGGCTTTCTCTTTTTCGGGATTCCGGGAGGCGTCACTCTCGGCATTGCGGCAGGGGCGGCCTACGTCGCCTTGCGATGGCCGGCGGTCCAGTTGGTCGGATTGAGCGCGCTGGCGAGCCAGATCGTCGCCCGGGTGGCGGGCTACATCATCTTCGGAATGGGTGGCGGATGGGCGATCGGTCAGATCCAGGCAACGTTGGAGAAGCTCGAGCTTCACGACGACATCGACGACGAGACCGGTCTCGGCAACGCCCGGTCCATGCTCGAGACCGTCGACCTCGAACGGGCTCGGGCCGATCGGTACCAAAAGCTCTTCTCGGTTGTCGCCGCGGATTTCAAGGCCCCCGGGTGGGAGGAGCTGTCGCCTCGCAAACAACGCACCGTTCTTCGTGACCTCGGCATCAAGGTGGCGGCCGGGGTTAGGACGACTGATCATGTCGCCCACGCCCGCCAAGGCGAGCACCACATCATCGGGGTGGTGTTGCCGGAGACCGCGGCCGCCGGAGCGCGCATCTTCGCCGAGAATCTCCACCGCCAGCTGATCGGTTTGACCACGGAGGCGGAGGTCCGAGTGGCGACCGCAACCCACCCCGCCGATCCTGAACCCATGACGTTGATCCTCGACCTCTTCAAGGAACTGGACCGCTCGCAACGACCGGCACCCGTCTGAGGGGGTCTCCGGTTAGCGGGATCACCACGTCACCGGATTGATCGGTTCTCACCACAACCGCTCCAAGCGAGGTCAGAAGCTCCAACACCTCCGGAGACGGATGGCCGTAGTCGTTTTCCCCGACGCTCATTACCGCAACTCGCGGCTCGACCGCCGCCAGCCATGACAGGCTCGAAGTCGCACCACCGTGGTGCGGAACCTTCAGAACGTCTGCTCTGATCGGCCCGAGATCGGCTTGTGCAAACTCTTCGATATCCCCCGTCATCAGGACGGTGGTCAAGCCTGCGCTGAGCCTGAGCACCACGGATTGATCGTTAACGCCCGCATAGCGACGCAGCGGCCCGAGCACTTCGATAGAGACGTCGCCGTAGGTCTCAATCGTCCCGACCGCGGGTATCTCGATCGGCACCCCACCACGGGCCAATTGTTCTGAAACCAACTCCCATGACTCACCGGTGTGGGCACTCCCCCAGATCCACACGCGGTCGATGGAGATCCGCCCCACCAGACCCACGAGTCCCGCGATGTGGTCCTCGTGAGGATGTGTGACAACCAGGAGGTCGATGCGATTGACCCCGTAGCTCCGCAGGGCCGAAGCGAGAACGGGCGGTTCGGGTCCGGCATCCACCAGCACCGTGCTGCCGTCGCTTGCCAGAACCAGGCTGGCATCCCCTTGTCCGACATCGAGGAAGACCACTGCTGGCGGAGCCACGATTTCTCTCCCCAAACCTCCACCTACCAGAGTCAACGCGGCCGCCACCGCCAGCCACGGCCGCAACCGGCTGGAGCGGACGGCAACTACCACGGCGACGACAATTGCCAGGCCGACGAGACCCAACTGGGGAAAGCCGGCTGCCAGGTGGGCCAGGTCGAGAATTCCCCCGGCCAGGCCGATGGCCGCCGCGACAAGAGGCTCAAGCCCGGTCAATGTGCCGAGGCCCCCGAGCAGCGTCACCACCGCTACCAGCGGGGCAGCTACCAGATTGGACAGGGGTGACACGAGAGGCACCGTTCCAAATGCGCTGAGGAGCAGCGGCGTGACTGCGGCTTGAGCGGCAAGCGTTGACCCCAGCGAACCCCGAAGCCAGCCAGGAAACGAAGTCGGAAGCAGGTCACCACCGCTCATGATTCCGGCCGTGGCCAGTACCGACAGCTGGAAACCGATGCTCTGGGTTAGGTCCGGGGCCACCAGGAGAGCAAGCGCTCCCGACCATCCGAGGGCCGTCCATGAATCGACCGGAACCCCGAGTATCCGCCCGCCGAGAACCAGTCCCGCCATCAGCGATGCCCGGACCACCGAGGGTTCCCACCTCGTGGCTACCGCAAATACCACCACGGCTACCAAGCCAAAGACTCCACGCCTTCGACCACCCACCCCCAACGGGCCCAGAGCGATGAACCACAGAAGTAGGAATCCGGCGACGTTGGCCCCAGACACCGCCACGTAATGAGAGATCCCGGCAAGGCGGAGGGCGTCGATGTCGGCCTGCGGCAGTTGGTCGACGGCTCCCACCAGGAAACCAGACACGAGGGCTGCACCCGGCCCCCGATCGCGCAGTTGTTCGAGTACCCGACTGCGGATGCCGTTGCCGGCCCAGAGGAAGGGATTGACATCGCCGGTGGCCGGTTCGATGCGGCTGGCGGAAACAGTTCCTGCAAATGTCGATCCGCCGATGCTTCCGGGAGACGATCGGAAAGTGCCGGTCACCTCCAGATAGCGGCCCACTTCGATATTGATGGCTGACTGCGCCTGGACTTCCTCCGGCACGTTCATCATCATCGGTGGCCCTCGCCATTCGAGCCATTGAACGCCCTCCGAACTCCCGCCTATCGATGGGTTTCGAATCGCCACCGGGCGAGCCAGGAACCAGATACCCCCGAAGCGGGAGGGCCGGGCATCACTGGCCGAGACGACCAACGCTGAGTTGGGTCCCTCCGGCACCTCCACGGCCAAGAGCGCTTGGTCCCGTTGAACCGACAGGAGTCCTGCCAGCGCTCCCGCCATCAGCGCCGCCATTCCAAGGACCAACGACTTCCGCCAGATCCGTGGGAAGGCCCCAACAACCAATGTCACGATCAGCCCGGGCCACCATCCGGACCTACCACACACCACTCCGACCCAGACCAGGAAGAACGCCGCGACAGCGGGTCGCGCGGCTGGGCTTGGGGTCCTCAATCTCACGGGACCTGCACGCTGTCGCGAAGGTCGGCGAGCTTGGCCTCCCCGATCCCGGGTACATCGAGCAGGTCTTCGACGGCCTGGAAAGGACCGTGCTCCTCGCGGTACGACACAATGCGTTCTGCGATGACCGGCCCGACTCCCGGAAGGGCATCAAGTTCTGCCGCAGTCGCGAGGTTGAGATGGATCTTTCCGTCCGGAGTTCCTGAAGCCGGGGCGAGGAAGTCGCCATCGGAGCCCGGAACAACGATCTGCTGGCCGTCAGTGAGGGCAGCCGCGAGGTTGATCAAGTCGGCACGGGCGCCGGGCAGGAGACCCCCCGCCGCGGCGACCGCGTCAGCCACGCGGGAGCCCTCGCGAAGTTCCACCAGGCCGGGACGGCTCACGAGGCCTGCCACGTGAACCGTGATAGTCGACTTTGCTGAGTTGCCGCTCGTGGTCGGGACGGGAGCGGCGAGGGTCGGAGGAGCCTCAGCCTCTCCGGTGCCCCACCACACGCCGGCGGCCACGGCCACCAGTAACAGGATCATTCCGCCGGTCGTTTGGGCGCGGTTCATTAGCCTCTGCCTCCCCGCGCAACGCAACCGCCGGGCGTCCACCCGCAACTTCGTTTGTACCGGCCGGACACCGAGTGCGGAAGGGGGTGGAGCCGTTAGCGTGCCGGGTCAAGGAGGTCGATGCGGTGGACAGGTACAGGGTGGAGGAAGGGGCCCGGGTCAACCTGGCCGATTGGGACCCGGCTGATCGATCCGAGTTCGCCGGGACCAAGCAAGAAGGCGAGAAAGCCGCAACCCAGCTCAACAAGCGGCTAGAGGAGCTTCAAGAGATGCTCTGGGCAGACCGCCGTCATCGGCTTCTGGTGGTGCTCCAAGGAATGGACACCGGTGGCAAAGACGGGACGATCCGGAAGGTCCTTGAAGGCGTCAATCCGGTTGGAGTGAGGGTTGCGTCGTTCAAGAGACCTACTGCTCCCGAACTCGCTCACGACTACCTCTGGAGGGTCCACCCCCACGTGCCGGGGGACGGTGAAATCGTCGTCTTCAACCGCAGCCACTATGAAGATGTCCTGGTGGTCCGGGTCCATGACCTCGCGCCACAGGCCCTGTGGGGGAAGCGGTACCGGCATCTGATCGAGTTCGAAAGGCTTTTGACCGACGAAGGGACGGCCATCGTCAAGTTCTTCCTTCACGTCTCGATGGAAGAGCAGCGTCTCCGACTTCAGGCTCGAATCGACGACCCCACCAAACAATGGAAGTTCTCGATGGGCGACCTTGACGAGCGCAAACTTTGGGATGACTACCAGCGCGCTTACGAGGATGCCCTCTCAAACACCTCGACTGCCTTCGCTCCCTGGTACATCGTTCCGGCCGACCGCAAGTGGTACCGGGATCTGGTGGTGTCGAGTGTCCTGGTCGAGGTTATGGAGAAGATGGACCTTCGCTACCCGACGCCCGAACAAGACCTGTCGGGTGTGGTGGTGGAATAGGAGCGTGGTACGTGGTGCGTGGTGCGTTTCAGAGAGCGGTGAGGGGTGCGTCGAAAACGAGGTTTTCCGCCGTCGGTAGTGACACGACTGGGTGGAGCCGATCCTGCCGAAATAGGCAACCGACTGGGGCTTGGTAACATCGATCGGGTCCCAATCCGGTGTGCCCCGAAGTGGATGGTTCGCATGTGGCGAGGGAACGTGGCAGCAATGACCCTCCCCTGGGCGATCTACGTACGCCGAGATGTTCTCGGAGGAGATTCCTCACGTTTGAGCAACCTCATAGAACACGAACTTGTGCATGTCCGCCAGTGGCAGCAGAGGGGAACCATGCGGTTCCTGCGTTTGTACCTCGGCGGCTATCTGAATGGGCGGCGGAGGGGTTTGAGCCACAATCAGGCCTATCTGGCGATCTCGTTGGAGAGAGAAGCCCGAGAAACCAGCGGTCATTGATCCGGGTTCGGAACGTACCACGCACCACGCACCACGTTCTACCGAACAACGACATTCACCAGATTCGGGGGCCGCACCACTACTTTTTCGATCTTCTTGCCGTCGAGATGGGCCTTGACCTTGGCGGACTCGAGGGCGACCTTTTCCGCCTCCACCGCGTCGATGTCGGCGGCCACCTCGATCCGGTCCCGAACTTTGCCGTTGACCTGGATGATCATCGTCACCGTCTCTTGACGGACCAGGGTGGGGTCCCATTCCGGCCACGCCTCGACTGCAAGCATGCCGCCCCGGCCTGACCGCTCCCAGAGCTCGTGGGTCATGTGGGGCGCCATCGGCGCCATCATCAGGATCATCAAGCGGAAAGCCTCGTCGAAGGTCGCCCGCCGGCCTCCCTCGTCGCTGTTCAGGTAGTCGATGAGGCTGTTGGCCAGCCCCATCAATGCCGCCACGGCAGTGTTGAAGTGGAATCGGTCGATGTCTTCGGTGACCTTCTTAACGGTGCGGTGGGTCACGGCGAGCACCTCCCGATCCCCAGGGTTCTCGTCGCGATCGGCGACGCGTCCAATTTCCCCGGTTCCCATGCGCCACACCCTGTCGAGGAAGCGGAAGGTCCCCTCGACGCCGTTGTCGTTCCAAATGGCGTCATCGGTGGGCGGTCCAATGAACAACTCGAAGAGACGGATGGCGTCCGCCCCGTACCTCGTGTAATAGCGGTCAGGCGAGACGACGTTGCCCTTCGACTTGGACATCTTTGCTCCGTCTTTGACAAGCATTCCCTGGGTGAAGAGGCGGGCGAAGGGCTCCTCGACGTCGACCAGGCCCATGTCGTGGAGAACCTTGGTGATGAAGCGGGCGTAGAGCAAGTGGAGTACGGCATGCTCGACCCCACCCACGTACTGGTCGACGGGCATCCAATAGCGCACCGCCGCCGGATCAAAGATGCGGCTCTCGTTATGAGGATCGCAATACCTCAGGTAGTACCAGGAGGAATCGACGAAGGTGTCCATCGTGTCGGTCTCACGTTCCGCCGGACCTCCGCATTTCGGACACTCGACGTTGACGAACTCGGGCACCGACGCCAACGGTGATCGACCCTGCGGTGCGTAATCCTTCACGTCGGGATGAACCACCGGAAGTTGATCCTCCGGCACCGGCACCAAACCGTCCCGAGGGCAGATAATGATCGGGATCGGGCTGCCCCAATAACGCTGACGTGAGATCAACCAGTCGCGCAATCTGTACTGGATCGTGCCGCGGCCAATTCCCTGCTCCTCGAACCAGGCAATGATTCTCTTCTTGGCCTCAGACATGTCGAGCCCGTCGAGGAAGTCCGAGTTGATGGCGGGGCCGTCCCCGGTGTAGGCCTTTCCAGTCCAATCTGGAGGTGGCTCGACGGTTCGAATTATCTCGAGGCCGTATTTCTCGGCGAACTCCCAGTCCCGGTCGTCCTGACCGGGCACCGCCATGATCGCCCCGGTTCCGTAGCCCATCAACACGTAGTTGGCGATGTAGATCGGAACCTGGCGGCCATTGACTGGATCGATGGCAAACCTTCCGGTGAACACCCCCGACTTGTCACCTTCTGCCAACCGCTCGATCTCGCTCTGTCTCGCGGTGCGCTCGATGTAGGCCCTTGCTTCGCTCTCCGTGTCGGACCCCGTCATGAGCTGCTCGACCAGGGGGTGCTCAGGTGCGAGGACGGCGAAGGTCATTCCAAACACGGTGTCGGGCCGGGTCGTGAACACTTCGAAGCCGAGGTCGGTGTCGGCGACGAGCATCCGGAACTGGCACCCTTCCGACCTTCCGATCCAGTTCTCCTGCATGACCCGGACTCGCTCGGGCCACTCCGTGAGGGTGGCGAGGTCGTTGAGAAGACGATCGGCGTAGTCGGTGATCTTGAAGAACCACTGCTCCAGATCGCGTTTGACTACGACGGTTCCGCATCTCTCACACGCCCCGTCGACGACCTGCTCGTTGGCGAGCACGGTTTGATCCTTGGGGCACCAGTTCACCCGTGCTCTCTTCTTATAGGCGAGGCCTCGCTCGAAGAGTTGCAGGAATAGCCACTGATCCCACTTGTAGTACTCGGGAGTGTGCGAGGCGAGCTCCCTGGTCCAGTCGTAGACGGCGCCAAGCCTGCGCAATTGGGCCTTCATGGTCACGATTTGACGTTCGGTGAACTCGCGGGGATGAACTCCGGTTTGGATCGCGGCGTTCTCGGCCGGCAGACCGAACGAGTCCCACCCCATCGGTGACAGGACGTTCTTCCCCCGCATTCGGTGATAGCGGGTCAGAAGATCGACGTACGTGTAGTTCCGGAGGTGACCCATGTGAAGCTCCCCAGAGGGGTACGGGTACATCTGGACGTTGTAGAACTTGGGCCGGCTCTCGTCCTCTGTGACATGGAAGACGCCTTCCGATTCCCAGAGTTCCTGCCACTTGGGTTCGATGGCCGCGAAGTCATACGCCATGGGGCGATGATGGTACTAGTGCAGCCGAAACCCGAGCCCGGGTTAGGTTCTTGACGGTCCCGCTTCGCTGAGAGATGCCAACCGCTCCATCGACTCGGCCATCAGCACCATCTCGTCACCCTCGGCCAGGACCCAGCTTGGAGGTGACAAGGACCTCGTCGACTTCGGCTCTCTTGAAATGGGGGACGTGCTTGGGGTTGTTGACCTCCACCACGGTCCTGACGCCCGGGGCGAGGCTTTCGATGGCCAGGACCGTCAGGATGGAGTGCATGCCGGCGTCATCGGATCCGTCAGTCGGACAGATGATTGCGGCCTTGGCGGTCATGATCCCGGCGCGGCGCGAGTCATCGTCGTTGGCCCCCATCACCTCTGATGAAGTAGATGTCATCGCCCGCAGGGTTGCCTTCGGCGGAGTCGACCAGGACGATGTTGGCCCCGTAATCGTCGGACTTGAGCTCGTCGATGAGATCCCGTGCAGTGGAGTTCCAGCCACACACGACCACATGGTCGAGAAACCGGCCGCACCCATACCTTGACCCTCCTTTGAGAGAAATCGATCACGAACCCGACCAACCCGCCCGTTATCGCCGCGACGATGCCGACGCCGAACTTATTCAAGAGCCAGCTCACAATCCACCCCACCGGCGTGGCCACGTATCCGGAGTCGCCGGCGCCTATAACGGTGGTGAGGGCCCAGTAGAAAGACTGACCGAAAGTTGCGAACCCGACGTCCTTCTCGAGGACCGTGACCGCCACCGCCGCCAGGGCGAGCACCACAGCCAATCCGAGAACTAGAGATCGATAGAAACCCTTGTCGAGATTCCCACCGATCCGACGTACATGCCACCCGACCCGCCTCACAATGGGCGCCGCGAACAACCCCTGGAACCACCTCCGCATGTCTATGAGAGGAGGGGCTTGACCCCCTGCTACGTCCATTCAGCGATGGCCCTACGACCCCAAAAGAACGCGTAGCTCTTTGTCCTCCGCCTAGACGCTGGTCGACGGGTTCACCGCGGCGCCCCTACCTCTCGCCTCGTTCCTCGGCGAAAGGGACCTTCAAAGTTCTTCACGCCGTCTTGCCTTCGA
>JANMST010000431.1:0-3671 GCA_031389635.1 Acidimicrobiia bacterium
ATGTCGTGTGCTTGGATCGGAGCCACGGTCCCGACGGATTCGTGTGGGAGCCGACCCCACCACCGGGAAGATCGTTTCGTTCCGATGGTCTCGGGGCGATATAACGATCTGGGACAAGCTGCGGAAGTGGTCGAAGCAGGAGAGTTCCAATCTTATGGGCTGGTAGAAGACCGGTTCGTGGAGCGTTTCCCGGAGGAGACCCGCATCCTGGCCGAGCGCTTCGGTCACCGCTGGCGCTTCCCCGAGCACCCGTCGACGCAGTATTCGATGTCGGCCTACCTGGCTTCGCGTTTGAAGGAGCTGGAACCCGAGGGAGAGCTGGACCTGTCGTGGGAGAAGGCCGAAGGCGAGTGGTCCCACAACGGCATCATCAGCCAATGGCGTCGAAAGAGCGGCTAGCGAACGTATGACGAATCGTGATACAATCTGGCGCATGGCTAAAGCGATCTCCGTCCGGCTCGACAACGAAGCCCTCGCCGCCCTGGGTCGGTTGGAGGCGACGGGACTTACCCGGTCGGAAGCGATCCGTCGGTCCTTGATCGAGACAGCGTCCCGATTGAGCGATCGGAAAACGCTGGCGGCCGAGGTCGCTCTGCTTGAAGCCGATGAAGAGGACCGCGCCGAGATGCTGGCGGTGGCCGATCTCATGGAATCTCTCCGTGCGCCGGGGTGACGTCTTTGCCTTGCGCCTACCTAAAGGAGTGGGCAGGGAACAGTTCGGAACGAGGTATGGAGTGATGGTTCAATCGGACGCCTTGCTGCCTCGTTCGGTGGTCTTGATCGCACCAACCTCCCAGAGTGCGAAGCCGGCCTCCTTCCGTCCCGAGATCGAGATCGATCGCTTAGGCACCAGGGTGCTGGTTGAACAGGTGGGTGCGGTCGACCTCAGCCGTCTTGGCGATCTCGTCGGTCACGTCACTGCCGAGGAGCAATGGGGCATCGACGCCGCCCTTATGACCGTTCTCGGTCTGTCGTAGTTGACCCTCCTCCGGACGACGATGCCGATCACCAAGGAGAGATGACCAGAGATGATTAGGAGAACGACACTTGTCGCAGAGGCCGATGATCTCGACGTTCTCAAGGAGGAGGCACGTCGCAGAGGATTGTCGCTGGCTTCATTCCTGACCGAGGTAGTGCAACGTGAGGCCTCCGCTATCAGAGGCACAAGGCGCCCTCGAGTCGGGGTTGTCCATCGCCAAGTATCGATCGCAACCGCCATGCGGCACTGGGCCGTTTGTGAGTAGCTCATCAATCAGGGAGCGACCGGCCTTGGAGGCGCTCAAGGCGGTTCACACTTTGATCTGGTTCTCGGTCGAGGCGTCGATGATGTATGTGCTCTACGAGGGGCTGCGGGGTCGGTCCGACCGCAGGGCCGCCATCGCCGGGGCGATCGTCGCCGGCGAAACCGCCGTCTTCCTTGCCAACGGCGCCCGTTGTCCGTTGACGGGTCTGGCCGAATCCCTCGGCGCCGAGAGCGGATCGGTCACCGACCTCTACCTACCGAAGTGGTTGGCTCACAACCTTCCTGTTATCCACGTGCCACTTGTCGCGGCAGCGGTCTACCTCCACGTTCGAAACATCCGCCGGCGAAATCCGAGTTAGAGCCTCGACAGCGCCAGCTCGAGGGCATCGCCACCTGACAAGGCGCTTGTCCGTCTTCCCGAGTCAAGACCATTCGGCGGGCTGGTCGATAGCATCGATGATCATGGCTTCATACACGTTGAACAAGGCCGCGGTGGCCAAAGCTCGGCGCCTCATCGATGCTCGCCAATACGTGCTCGACAGTGACTGGGGCGAGAACCAGCCGAGCACCGACGATGAGAATTCCTACTTGGAATCACATTCCTGGGACGACTACGCCGAATGGCATCTCGGTCTCACCGACGGTGCGAATGATGAGACGAAGGCGCGCTACGCCTTCGTCTACCGGGCGTCGGAGTGGAGGCACAAGGAAGTGGAGCTTGCCGCCCACGGCCTCCTTCAGCATCTGGATCGGGTCACCGCCTGAGGTTCCTCGGACCCGAGAAACAATTCGCAGGCGCTTGGTAGGCCGACAGAACACCGGTCTACCAAACAACACATGTTTACGGCAGTTCGACGATCTCGCCGACGCCGCTGATGAGCCCGGACAAAGCAGTAAAGACGTCACCGCTTGGCGTCACTGCGGTTGCGATCGGGATGTCAAGACCGGTGGCCACCACAGAGCAATCCCAGGTAGTGATGTTGCACAGGTTCACGGTGCCACCGACCGCGCCGAGGCCGAACTCCACTGCAGCCCAGCTGGCCTCATCAATTTCGGTCACATAGAGACCCTGCGGTCCGAAGACAAGGTCGACGATCGAGGTGAAGCCACCATCCACTACCACCGTGCAGAGCGGGCTGATTCCACATTCGGCATGGCGGGCGGAGGGGTCGATCCGCCAGATGCGTGATTCGTTGGTCGGGGCCGGGAACCCCTTCAACTCTCCCATGTAGTAGGCGCCGTCGGGGCCGATCGCAACGCTGGTGGCGACGCCCTGGGCGGGCATCATGTCGGGAAGCCCACAGGCGAACTCAAAGCCGGGAGGCGGGTTGGGACAATTCGCCAGGGCTTTGATGTTGGCGGTCGAGACCAACTCGTTGGGGAGGGTGGCGATCCAATCGACGTTTCCGCTGTTGTCGACCGAGAGAAGGCTGTTGCCTCCCGCATCGGCCACGATGGCCCCACCGTGCCGCCCGGCTTCGATGTCGAACGGATTGGAATCGATCGCATCCGGATGAGGGTTGACTGCGGTTTCGAATTCGAGCAGGTCGGCGATCTGCCTGGTGTGTGTGCGATTTACCTGGTAGACGCCCCAGTTGCCGGCTCCACCCACCGCCCATATGTTCCCGCTCCCGGCGGGATCCACGTCGGAGAGTCCTGGCAACTCTGCCAGGAGGGTGAGCTCATCTCCTCGCACCTCCACGATTCCTGCACCGGCGTCGGCCACCAGGAGACTCCCTCCGGTGGCTGCCAGCCCAAAAATCGGTGTGGCGAATTCAAATACCCCGTCCGCTGTTGCCTGCAATGGGATCAGGGTGAACCCGATCACCACGGCTGTCGTAAGCATCCGGCGTGAGAGCCGGCTCCCTCGTCTCATGAGACCTCCCTATGTCTTCGCTCGAAGAACCTACTCCGCCAGATTTGTGTGTGCCGTGGTTAGGTCAATTGATCTCCCGCCGATCAGTCAGCCAACGGAGCGGGTCAGGGCCACCTGGATGCGGGGCTTGCCATCGTCGCCGACCCGGAGCAGGTAAGTGCGACATCTCAACCGCCTTGGCCTTGCCCTGGTCGTTGAACGAAGGCCATCGAACATCAATCGAGACGATGTTCTTGGTGAGGTGCTCCTTGCCGATGATCTCGCCGATGGTGGAGGTGCGGCCCTGAGCCGGGTAGGTGGCGACGGCCTGTTCGAAGAAGTTCGTGACTGCTTCTCTGGCATCAACGGCGACGGCTTTCTGCTCCGACATGACCAATGCCGGGACCTCCCAGCAATCGGCGATCTGTTCAAGGTCGCCCGCACTGAGAGCCTTGCCATAGTTCTCGATGAAGGTTTCAAGTGAGGTCCGCTCATGTCTCGTCATCCTTAGCGCGAGTGAATCATCGAGTAAGTACCCGTTTTGACAAAGGCCCAACACGTTGCCGTTGTCAG
>JANMST010000445.1:0-2848 GCA_031389635.1 Acidimicrobiia bacterium
GCCACATCCGCTATCCCCTCGACTTGTTCACGGTCCAAAGCGAGATGTATCGCGTATATCACGTCACCGACCCCTCGTCCTTCATCCGGGAACTCGATGCCTGGGCCATTCCGAACATCGGCACGGTCACCGATGACAACCTGCGACGAACCGAGGCGCTGGTCGGTGATCAGCTCTCGATTGCCCCGGGTCAGTCCAACTATGTGTCGGAGTCGCTGCCGTACTACCTGTTGATGCCGATCGACGAAGGCGAGCTCTCGTACGTGGCGCTGCAGTCCTTCTCGCCTCGCGGGCGCGGCAACATGTCGGCGTTCCTTTTGGTGGACTCCGACGCCGACGACTTTGGGCGTCTGGTCGACTACCGGATGTTGCCGGGTTCCACAGTCAACGGCTTGGAGCAGGTGTCGGCTCGCATCGAAAGCGATCCGGATATCGCGGCGCAATTCACCCTGTGGCGGAACCGGGGCTCGCGAGTGATCCAGGGAGATATCACAATTGTTCCGGTCGGGGAGTCGCTTCTTTATGTGCAGCCGGTGTTCCTGGAAGCCGAGGCGGGCGGGCTGCCTGGTTTCGAAAGAGTCATCGTCGTCTACGGGGAGAGGATCGAATGGGGCGGATCCCTGCAGGGTGTCCTCGATGTGATCTTTGACGGGGCAACCCCGTCCGAACCGACCGAACCGCCCGCCGAGGGCACCGCCGCCCAATTGCTGGAAGCCGCCGAGGTGGCCTTTAGCGAGGCGGACGCCGCTCTCCGGGCAGGCGATCTGGCCCGGTATCAACAATTGGTAAACCAGGCCCGGACTCTCATACAGCAGGCGTTGGATACCCTTTCCACGGGGGCCGAGGCCACTCGCCAGGCGGCGATCGGCTAGCAGCCAGCCTTTCAGGGACCGGGGAGAGGCCAAATTAGGCTCTTTTAAGCATCGGCGCATGCCGATCAATACCGAGTACCAGCGGCCGAGGTGAGTTTGGACGGAATGCTGACGGAGTCACACATAGTGGTGATCGGTGACGACCTCACCAGTCTTCGTCTGATGCAGCAGGCGCTGAATTCGGACGGTTACCGCCGGGTTTCCCTCACGTCTGACCCTTTGCAGGCGAAGGGCTTCTTTGCTGGTCGCGAGCCCGACCTGGTGCTGATCGACCTTCACGCCCCCCGGGTTGAGGGTTGGGAGCTCTTGGATCGTCTCCGCAGGTTGGTACCTTCCGATTCCTTCGTCCCGTTTCTGATGTTGGCCAACGAGGCAACCGCGCTTGAGCGACGCCAGGCTCTCAAGGCTGGTGCGACCGATCTCCTCACCAAGCCGATCGACTTCGAAGAATTGAGTCTGCGGGTCGGTCGACTTCTAGATACCAGACGGTTGACGGTGACCCTGCAACGCGAGCGGGCGATGCTGGCCTCGATGGTCTCCGACCAGACCGAAGAGCGGGCGCTCGAGCTGGTGAGGACCAACACCGCGCTCGAGCGACTCATACGGGCCAAGGACGAGTTCATTGCCAGCGTCAGCCACGAGCTCCGCACCCCCCTCACGGCGGTGGTGGGGTTCGCCCGAAAGCTCAGTGACAATCCGGATCAGTTTGGAGCCGAGGAGGCGGCGGCAATAACGAAAATCATTGCCGAACAGTCGAGCGATGTGGCCGCCATTATCGACGACCTGCTGGTAGCTGCCCGGGCCGACATCGGGCGGGTCAGAGTCCTCTCCGAGCGGGTGGACCTGAGGACGGAGATCCATGCGGCATCGCGAGCCCTGTCGGCCAGAATGGACGCGATCAGGTTGCCCCGCGAAACGGCGCTTGCCAGAGGCGACCGCCTTCGCGTGAGGCAGATCCTTCGCAATCTCCTCGTCAACGCCGTCCGTTACGGAGGGTCGGAGGTTGTCGTTGAGATTGTGCCGAGCGATCAAACCATCACGGTCAAAGTGGTCGACGATGGGCCGGGCATCCCTCTGATCGACCGCGACCACTTGTTCGAGCCGTATTTCCACGGCGCCGCAGCGATCGGACAGCCGGCCTCTATCGGCTTGGGGCTGACGGTTTCGAGGCAGCTCGCCCGCCTCATGGGCGGCGACCTGGTCTATAGCCAGGAGGCTCGCGGGAGCCTGTTCGAACTCACCCTGCCGAGCGTGATCGATCTCAACGCCGCATCCGGCTGACGGAGTCGGCCTTCATTGACGCCGTTGCTCGGCGACGTGCAATGCCCCGGCAACGGCGATGGCGACGAGCCCGACGATCACCAATAGGACGTTTCCGGCTGCAAACAATCCCAGGAGGGCGATGATCGCTCCGATGCCACTGAGGAGTAGCACAGCAGTGAAGGGGAGTTCATCGGTGGATCGTAGGGTGACCGGGCCGTCGGGGCGGCCTTGTCATAGGTATCGGCCGGGGCCTACCATGAAGCTCACACCGACGCGGGGTGGAGCAGTCTGGTAGCTCGTCGGGCTCATAACCCGAAGGTCGTGGGTTCAAATCCCACCCCCGCTACGAACGAGGGCCCTGGTCAGAGCGATTCTGACCGGGGCCTTGTCACGTCCGAGGCCAAACTTCTAACGGACCTTCTTACGGGTTCTAACGGATGGGTATTTAGAACTGACGGACATTGCTTACATCTCGGGTTCTCCAATTGGATAAGGAGAACGATGACCGAGAGAGATCAGCAGCGGCTGGTGAACCATCGGCTGGCGGTGATCCGCCACGCCGAGGTGACCGGCAACGTCGCCCAGACCTGCCGCTACTTCGGGATCACCCGCCAAACCTTCTACGTCTGGCTCCGCCGCTACCAAGAACCGCTCCACCGGATCGACGAGGAAGAGTTCTACCGGATGCTCGACGGGGTCATCCAAGACGACAC
>JANMST010000447.1:0-2274 GCA_031389635.1 Acidimicrobiia bacterium
GGTGTAGGTGGGGATCCCCCGCAGACTCTTCACGGCTGCTGCCGGTAGCTGTTTCCACCTCAACCACAACATCCAACCAACTTCCATCAGGGACCCGACTGCCTATCTGGCCACCCCCGAGGGGACGGCATCCCGAGCTACGGCAGCTCGAGACCGGTGAGGAACTCCCCTGGCGTCATGACTGGGATGTGGTCGGCCAGACCAAGGAGGTCGTGGTCGCCGGTGACGAGTACGGCCCGGGCGGTAGCAGCGAGGGCAATCAGGTAGTCGTCACCCGGATCTGGGGATCGAACCAGCGGCTCGGCCGTGGGGTCGTCCGCTGTGACCGATTGGCGGCCTAACAAGTCCACGAACTCGGCCGCTTCTTCGGAGCTGATGAACAGACGAAGCTTGGGATAGGCCAGGACTCGTTCGAGCTCTTCAAGCAAGAGAGGAGCAGGTAGCGAAACGCCCTGCTCGGTTGCGTGGGAAGGCCCCGCCCCCACGCGACGTGTGCCCAACCTGTTTCTTGATGCTGCCGGCCACTGGCGTTTGCGACTCGTGCCCGAGCCCTCGCAGCGACGAGTAGCTCAGGACTCCCTCGCCAGCCGTATCTCATCAGAACGAACCTTCGAGGCCTGCTTAGACGACCAGTAGGAGGGGCTTGGCAGACCGCACCTTCGGCGAACGGTGATTTCCGACATAGGTTCCCGTTACGGTGGCGTTCACCAATGACAAAGAAGCTCGCTGTGGGCGCCTATGACCGCCTGGGACTCGTTGGCGACAACATTCCAGAGGATGTGGAGGCAATCCAGGAGAGGCTTGGAGACGAAACGGCCCATCGGACGATCGCCCGATATCTCTCGCACGCCTCGGAAGGAGTCCTGCGATCACTTCCAAGCGAGGAACGGGCAAGAGCGGCCTCTGAACTGGCCAACCTTCTGTTGGAGTTCATGGCCGAGCACGTCCCGCATTCGGGCCTAGGTGTCGATGATCTGATCGACCTCCCACCTCGCATTCTCCGAGCCCTTCATTCTCCTCCTCCGTTCGGTCGAGCCCCGACTGTTCCGCTAACGCCGTTGTCTGAAACGGTCCTTCTCACCAACGCTCCAGGCGAACCCGGAGTTGGTAGCGAGATCGGCCGTGAGCTTGATTCGGCAGATCAGGTTGACGTACTCGTGGCATTCGTGAAGTGGACTGGTATCAGGCTGATCGAGGATCAGCTGCGGAGCTATCTCGAATCCGGTCGACCATTACGGCTAATTACCACGACCTATACCGGCGCCACCGAGCGGACAGCGCTGGACCGCCTTGTGCGAATGGGGGCGACAGTCAAAGTGTCTTACGACAACCAGTCGACCCGCCTCCACGCCAAGGCGTGGCTGTTCCATCGCAACACCGGCTTCGACACTGCCTGGGTGGGTTCGTCCAACCTTTCGAGGGCGGCACTCGTCGATGGACTCGAATGGAACGTTCGGGCTTCACGAGTCACAACTCCCGATCTGATTGATAAGTTTGCCGCAACCTTTGATGCCTATTGGGCAGACGACCATTTCGAGATCTACGACCCCGACTCCGATGCCGAGCAGTTCGACGTGGCGGTGGGTGCCGCCCGCGACGAGGCACCAATCGATTTCTCGTTCATCGATGTTCGCCCCTACCCGTTTCAGCAGCAAATGCTCGACCAACTCGATGTCGAGCGCCACCGGCATGGACGCTGGCGCAACCTGGTTGTGGCCGCCACCGGGACCGGAAAAACGGTGGTCGCCGCTCTGGACTACGCCCGGCTCCGAGAAGAGCTGTCTCAATCTCGGCTCCTCTTTGTTGCCCATCGCCGAGAAATCCTTGACCAGTCGCTCCGCATCTTCCGGCTGGTCCTTCGGGACGGATCATTTGGTGAGGCCTATGTCGACGGGACTCGCCCGGAACGTTGGGACCATGTCTTCGCATCGATCCAATCGCTAACTGCCCTTGACCCCACCACGATTGCCCCGGACCACTTCGACATCGTGATCGTCGATGAATTTCACCATGCCGCCGCCAACACCTATCGCGCTCTTCTCGACCACGTACGACCGAAAGTGCTTCTCGGGCTGACGGCAACTCCTGAGCGGACTGACGGTCAGAGCGTGGCGGAATGGTTCGGCGATCGATACGCCGTCGAGCTGCGCCTGTGGGATGCCGTGGATAGATCGCTTCTCGTGCCCTTCCACTACTTCGGTATCGCCGATGACGTCGACCTGTCAGGGCTGACGTGGGCTCGGGGCGGTTATCAGCTGGCCGACCTCGATGGCG
>JANMST010000467.1:0-14011 GCA_031389635.1 Acidimicrobiia bacterium
GATCCGGGAGAGCTAGCCGGATACGGGCCGGTCATTGCCGACATCGCCCGCCAAGTCGCAGAAAACCAGCCGCAAGCGGAATGGCGGTGGACTCTGACCCACCCCGACAGCGGCCAGGTAATCGACAACGGCACTACCCGCAGACGACCCACTTCACACCAACGACGCCACGTCGAAGCCCGCCAACGCAACTGCGTCTTTCCCGGATGTCGGATGCCCGCCATCGACTGTGACTTGGACCACCGCCGGCCATGGGCCCACGGCGGACCCACCAAGGAAAGCAACCTGGCTCCGCTCTGCCGTCACAACCACAACACCAAACACCGCGGCGGCTGGACCTACCGCCAACTCCCCAACGGGGACTATGTCTGGACCAGCCGCCTCGGCCACACCTACACCACCAGCGGCCTCCCTCCCTGACCGTCGAGGGTGATTACTCGACCCGTTCGAGAATCAAGGGCTTCGAGTCAGGTTTTTCGTCTCCGATATCAATGGCGCCGTCGAGGACCGACAGCGCCTCTTCCAGCCGGGCGGGATGGCGATAGGACAATCGCAGGATGGGTTGATCGGCCTCGACTTCTGTCCCCGGCTTGACCAACACGGTGATCCCGACGGCGGGGTCGATCGTGTCTTCCATGCGTTCCCTTCCGGCACCAAGGCGCATCGCGGCCAAGCCGACTTTGAGAGCGTCGAGTCCGTGAACAAACCCGGCCTCCGTCGCGGTGACGTCGGTCCGATGCGGCGACCGGGGCAGGATCAAACCCGGATCCTCGGTCACCCTCGGATCGCCGCCCTGTGCTTCGATCACCCGGGCCAAAACCTCCAGTGCCTTTCCGCTGGTACGGGTTGCCTCAAGCATCGTCCTGGCCCGATCGGGGTCAGTCTCGATCCCGGCTAGCGACAACATCTCGATTCCGAGCGCCATGGTCACCTCGACCAGGTCGGACGGGCCCTCTCCCCGCAGAACCGCGATCGACTCGGCGACCTCGTTGGCGTTTCCGACTTCGTTGCCTAGAGGTTCCTCCATCGCGGTGAGGAGCGCCACGGTCTTGACCTCGTAGGCCTTACCGATCCCGACCATCGTCTCGGCCAACTCCCGGGCGCGCTCCCGGGTTTTCATGAACGCACCCGATCCAACTTTGACGTCCAGCACCAGGCCGTCGAGGTCCTCGGCGAGTTTCTTCGACATGATCGAACTCGATATCAGGGGAATCGACTCAACGGTGGCGGTGGCATCTCGGAGGGCATACAGCTTGCGATCGGCCGGTACCACTGTCTCGGACTGTCCGGCCAAAACGAGGCCGCAGCTGTCGAGCACTTCCCGAAAGCGCCCGGGGTCGAGGGCCGTCGTGAACCCAGGAATGGATTCGAGCTTGTCGAGGGTGCCGCCGGTATGTCCGAGGCCCCGTCCCGACATCATCGGTATCGCCACGCCGCAGGCTGCCACCATCGGTGCCAGGGGAATCGATACTTTGTCACCGACCCCACCCGTCGAGTGCTTGTCGACCTTGGGGAGGGTTATGTCGGAGAAGTCGAGGACATCCCCGGAGTGCAGCATGGCCCTGGTCCACTCGACCAGTTCGGATGGTTCGAGACCGTTGAGACAAACTGCCATCGCCATCGCCGCCATCTGATAATCGGTGACGGCTCCGGAGGTGTACGACCGGATCAGCCAGGCGATCTCGTCGTCGGTGAGGACGCCCCGATCGCGCTTCCTCTGAATCAGTTCGACGGCGTTCACGAAATGTCCCGGAGGAACGATTTCCCTCGCTCCGGCATCGGGAGCCCCAAACCCTCGGCAATCGTTGCGGCGACGTCGCAGTACTGCGCCCGGGTGCCGAGGTCGACCCCGGCCGCCTTCATCCCCGCCACGAGCAGCGGTACAAACTCGCGAGTGTGGTCGGTCGAGCCGTCGGTGGGGTCGTTGCCATGGTCTGCCGAGAAGAACAGGAGATCGTCATGACCGAGGGCGCCTAACAACACGGGCACGTAAGAGTCGATGAGGCGGAGACCGGTGGCGTATCCCTCGGGGTTCTCGCGGTGACCATAGGTCATGTCGAGGTCCACCAGGTTGGTGAAGATAATTCCCGGGTCGGTGTGCGTTTGCATCGCCTCAACCGTCTTCCTCAAGCCGTCCTCGTCGCCCTCGGTGTGGATGGCTGTCGTCATCCCGCGGCCCGCGAACAAGTCTTCGATCTTGCCAATGGCAACGACGGAGAGACCTGCAACTTTGGCGTGGTCGAGAAGCGTCGGCGAGTGCGGTGCCATGGCAAAGTCGTGGCGTTCGTAGGTCCGCTTGAAGTTCCCGGGTGATCCTTCGAAGGGTCGGGCGATGACCCGTCCGATCAGATACCGATCACAGTGCTTGCGGGCGATGCGACAGATTCGATAGAGCTCCTCGAGCGGGATCACGTCTTTGTGGGCGGCGATCTGAAATACTGAGTCCGCCGACGTGTAGAGAATCGGTTTGCCGGTCTTGATGTGCTCGGGTCCGAGTTCTTCGAGGATGACGGTTCCCGACGCCGCGTAGTTCCCGATGAATTCGCATCCGGCTTCCTCCTCGATCGCCTTAACCAGCTCTTCGGGGAACCCGGTCTCGGTGAACGTGGCCTGAGGTTTGGTGGTGATGATGCCAGCGATCTCCCAATGGCCCGTGGTCGAGTCCTTGCCCGCCGACGCTTCGGTCAGCTTCCCGTACGCCATCGTCGGTGAGTCCACGGGCGGAACGCCCAGGATGCCGGCGTGCAAGTTGCCGAGGCCCCCGCGTTGAAGGTTCGGCAAGTCCAACCCCCCAACCACCGACGCAGTGTGGCCGATTGTGTCCGAGCCTTCGTCTCCGTAGTCGGCCGCATCCGGGGCCTCGCCGGCACCGCATGAATCCATAATCACGATGATCGCCCGTCTCATGTGTTGATTATCGCTCAACGGGCGATCGCGTTTTGTCCTAGACCGTCAACCGGTATCTCCCACTCATAGGAGAACTTGGCAACCCTGAGAATCAATGAAGTTTCGACGCTGGTCACTCCGTCCATATGTCCGAGGTCTTTTGTTACGAACTCGAGAAGGTGCTCCTGATCGTGGAAGAAGGCCTCGATGATCACTTCGTATCTGCCGGTTGCCAGGCCTGCGTAGCGGACTTCCGACTTGGTAAGGAGGGCCGCGACAACTTCTTCGATCTGTCTCAGGGAAACCGAGACCCCGATGATCGCCGACAGGGTCATGCCGACCGCACGGGGGGTCGGGACCGCCACGATGTTGATCAGGTCCTCGCGGAGAAGGCGGGCTATCCGATTCCGGACTGTGGCTTCGCTGATCTCGAGCTTGCGCCCAATTTCTCGGTTGGAGGTCCGACCGTCGTCCTGCAGGATGGCCACGATGTGGCGGTCAACCTCGTCGAGGACGCTCCGCCGGTTTTTGCTTTTGCCACTCGGGTTGCTCATTGCGCAGACTCGTTGTTCGATGTCGCTTGTTTGCGTACGAAAATCTAGCCGGAATTGGCTACAAGCGTTTTTCGGCCGGGTCTAGAGTCCCCGCCACACAACCGGAGGAGGTTTCTGTGGTCGGACCAAGCGGCACTGACGGAGGATCGAAGGTCTTCTCCCGACCTGCCTCTGGATTGATCCGTGTGGCCGGCTCCGCAGACGTCTTCATTTTCAACGTCGGTCTCGTGTCGGTCGGGATCGCAATTGCGTTCAACAAACTCTACGGACCGAGCCTTTATCCGGGCGCAGCGCCTTGGCTGTCGTCACTTCTCGCCATGGTGGGGATGCTTTTCGTGGCGGCAACGTTCTACGCCTGGTCGGTCACGTTCCCTCGTTCGGGGGGTGTGTACGTGTCGCTATCCCGGTCGGTGGGCCCGGGAGTTGGTTTCGTCCTTTCGCTGGTCGAGACGATGATTCTGATGTACTACGCCGCGCTGGCCGCGGGGTTGATCGTCACGGTCGGGCTGTCTTCGTTCTTTGGGACTGTCGGTTTCATCGGCGGGAGCGACCTTCTCGTCTCGTGGGCCGCCACCGCTGCTTCTCCTCAGGGGATCTTCTGGATCGGCACGGGTGTCCTTGTCCTTGCCGGCCTCCTGCTTACTTCCGGCACCAGGCGCTACTTCGCAGTGCAGAAGGTGCTGTTCGTAGTCGCCGTCGCGGGCACATTGGTCCTCGTTCTGGTGTTGATGTTCGGCAACAGCGAGACGTTCTTCGCCAACTTCGAACGGTTCACCGGTCTCACCGGCGACCAGGTGATCTCAGCCGCCCAAGAGCTGGGCTGGGCATCGGCTCCGATCACCTTTGGGGCCTCGTGGGCATTTCTGGTCTGGCCGCTCCTACCTCTGTTGGGAGGGGTGCAATCCGTTGGAATTGGGGGGGAGATCAAGTCGGTCCGGCGCACGCAGCTCTACGGGATGCTTGGAGCAATCGTCGCCACCGGTCTGTTGATCGCCTTGTTCGATGTCCTCGCTACCAGGGTCTTCGGCTATGACTTTCAAGGAGCCATCGGATTCAATTCGATCGTCGGGCTAGTGGACCCGTCAACCAATGCATGGAACTTCAGTACCGAGGCGTCCCTGGGCGCCAGCCCGTGGTTCACCGTGCTTATTGGGATACTGGCGGACAACCTGCTGTTGGTCATCATCGTCATGTTCACGTTCGTCGCATGGATCTGGTTCTGGGTTCCGGCAGAGATCGCCTACACCACGAGAACGATGATTGCCTGGTCATTCGATCGAATCGCACCGGATCGGCTGGGAGAAGTAAGCGCCCGCTTCGGCACTCCGACCCTGGCGATCTGGCTGTCTACGGCCGGGTCGATCGTCTTCATGTGGTTCATCGCTTTCCAGGCGATCGCCCTGCTCACGCTGATCGAGGCGTTGACTGTCGTGTGGGGCACCGCGATGGTTGCTGCCATCGTCTTTCCGAGAACCCGGAAGAGCCTCTTCGACATGTCACCGGCGTCGGAGCACCGGTTGGCAGGCATGCCGCTCATGTCAATTACGGGGACAGTCGCCGCGTTGTTCCTGGCGACCGTCCTTTACATGCTTTGGAACGACCCGAACGCGGCCGGACCCCTCTTCAGCTCGGACGGAATCCGACCGGAGTTCTGGCTGCTCGTGGGGGTAGTGGTCTTTGGCATCCTCTGGTACCTCGGTGTCAAGTCGTACCGGCGCCGCAATGGAATCGACATTTCTCTCGCCTTCAAGCAGATACCGATCGAGTGAGCGTCGGGGACGAAACGAGTGTCGAGGCATCTCGTCTCATACTCAAGGCTCAGCAGGTAGGGATCGTGCTGCGAGCGCTGGGATCGGTCGGCGTCGGCCTTCATTGCATCCCGGCGCAGGACGCGATGGCCATCCGTCACCGACAACCCAAGGACATCGACCTGGCGACCCGGAAGCAGGACCGTCGGGAACTTCGAAGGTTCTTCGAAGCTGAGGGATACGAGGCCGACCGCGACATGCTGGTCGCTATGGAAGGAACCAGATACCTGTTCCGGAACCGGGATCGCTCGATCGATGTCGATGTCTGGGTGGACGTGCTCGATCTGTGCCATCGGCTCGATGTCAGCGGTCGTCTCGGCGCTGGACCGACGCTAACGATCGAGGACCTGGTGCTTTCCAAGCTGCAGATAGTTGAGCTCACCCATGGTGACCTCGAGGACCTGACCACCATGATCTCCGTCCATGGCGTCTCAGGAGAGCAAGGCGAACGGAACGACCCCGAGGTAATCGATATCGAGTATCTGACGGGCATCCTCGGAGACGATTGGGGGTTCTGGCGCACCGCCCTCGGCAACCTCGAGAAACTCAACGAGCACGTCGGGTCCGAAGCCCGGCCAAAGATCCAAAAGCTCATCGATTTGGTGAAAGAGTCGCACAAAACGGTCCGGTGGAAGCTGCGGGCCCGGATCGGTGAGCGAATGCAATGGTGGCAGGACGTTGACATACCCAGGGACACGTACTGATTGCCATGTTCAAGAGAAAAGCCGACAAGACGGACACCGTCAGCGTCTTCTTTGCGACCGATCTCCACGGCTCGGAGATCTGTTGGAAAAAGTTCCTGGCGGCCGCCAGCTTCTACAAGGCCGATGTCTTGGTCTTGGGAGGGGATTTCACCGGCAAACTCGTGATTCCGATCGTCCCGACTGGCCCTGATTTGTTCCGAGCTCGTCACATGGGAAAGGACCATGAGCTCGCCTCCGCGGACATTCCATCGTTCGAGCGAAAGGTGGCGGACTCCGGCTTCTATGCGGCTCGCGTCGATGGCGAGCGCATGGAAGAACTGCAGGGCGACAGGTCGAAAGTCGATGCCCTATTCGAGAAACTGATGACGGCCCGGCTGATCAGCTGGATAGAAACAGCCCGAACCAAGCTCGACGGAACCGGCGTCCGCATCTTCACGGCGCCCGCCAACGACGATCCCTTCTTCGTGGACGATGTCATCCAAGAGCACGGGGGTGACGTTTTCGTGAACGTCGAGGACCAAGTTATCGAGATTGCTCCGGGCCACGAGATGATCTCGACCGGGTATACCAACCGGACACCGTGGGACACGCCCAGGGAATACGACGAGGACGTCATCGCGTCCCACATCGAACAGATGGTGAAACGACTCACCCGGGTCGGGAGTTCCATTTTCAACTTCCATCCGCCTCCGAAAGGAACCAAGCTCGATCCTGCCCCGAGGCTGAACGAGCGCCTCGAGGTCGTCACCTCGTTGGGCGCCACCGTGATGGATCATGTCGGCTCGCAGGCGGTGCTTGACGCTATCGAGCGGCACCAGCCGATGCTCAGCCTTCACGGGCACATCCACGAGTCGGCCGGCCAGACCCAGATCGGTCGCACTCTCGCCGTCAACCCGGGATCCGAGTACGGAGAAGGCGTGCTGAAAGGGGCACTCCTGAGGATCGGCGGCGGTCGAATTCACAGCTACCAGGCCACATCGGGATAAACGGAGGTTGGGTGAGAGATGGCTGACTCGATTGATTATCCAAAGCTGCGGAAGGATCTCGCAGACGCTGGCGTAGAAGTTCTTCTCGGCGCCTACGTAGACATCCATGGCGTCCCCAAGTCCAAAGCAGTTCCGATCGACAAGCTCGAACAGTGGGCCAAAGGCTCTGAGCTGTACACGGTTGGAGCAATGGAAGGGATGGGTCCGCTCGGGCCCAACGAAGACGAATGCGTGTCCATACCGGATCTGGGGGCGATAACGCAGCTGCCCTGGGAGCCTCGGTATGCGGTTGCACCGGCCGACCTCTTCTTTCACGAAAAGCCCTATACCCACGACAGCCGGTCACTTCTCAAGAGGCAGGTCGAACGCGCCGCCGCGATGGGCTACACCGTCAACGTCGGCATCGAGCCGGAGGTGTATGTCCTCCGCACCACGGATCAAGGCGTCGTCCCTTTCATGGCCGAAGACCTCGACAACAAGCCCACCGACGGTTACGACCTGGAGGCAACGATCCTGGCCGAGCCATTTCTCGAGCCCATGGTCAGGTACATCAACCAGCTGGGGTGGGATCTCTACTCATTCGACCATGAGGGTGGCGACGGTCAGTACGAGTTCGACTTCTCGTATACGAATGCTCTCGGAATGGCCGACCGAATGGTCATATTCAGACTGATGGCCAAGGCGGTGGCCCGCAGCCTCGGCTGCTTCGCCAGCTTCATGCCCAAACCATGGTCTAGCGCCTTCGGCTCGGGAGCCCACATCAACATTTCTATCGCTGACACCGCCACCGGAGCCAACCTGTTCGAGGGCGCCAGCGAGCTGGGTCATGTCCCCGGCTACTCGGATCTCGCCCTGGCTTTCACCGCCGGGGTCATAGCCCGTGGGGATGCCCTCAGCGCCGTTTTCTGTCCCACGGTCAACTCCTACAAGCGCTTACTCCCTCGGGGTCTCATGAATGAGATCTCATGGGCGCCGGTGCACCGAGCCTACGGATCCAACAACCGGACCCTGATGTGTCGGCTTCCCATGAACCGGAGATGTCTCGAGATCCGGACCGCCGATAGCGCCGCCAATACGTACCTGGCGCTCGGTGTGGCGGTCGCGGCCGGCCTGGATGGCATCAGGGCAGGAATCGATCCGGGCCCCCCGGTAAATGTCGACACCTATCAGACGTCCCGGGACGAGTTGCACGCGATGGGCGCGTCCCGGCTCCCGGCCAACCTGGGGGAGGCGCTCGATGCATTCGCGGCCGACTCGCTGATGGAGGAGACCTTCGGAAAGGAGTTTCATTCCGACTACGAGGTATACAAGCGCACCGAATGGGATGAGTACAACACCGTCGTCGACGAGTGGGAAGTCAAGAAGTACCTGAGGCTGTGGTGAGGGGAGCATCAATGATTGATCACGCCAGACGCGAACAGGCGAACCAACTCGCCTTCACGCAACTCACGTCGGCCGATCCTGTCCTGGTCGATGTCAGGCGGGCCGGAGACGTGGTCCCGGGAATGACTCCGACGACGATCCTTACGTCTGGTCCTCCTCACGCATGGGGGGAGTACGTCGGTCCCCAACGCAACGCCTTGATTTACGGGGCCATGTTCGAGGGGCTCGCCGACGACGAGGACGAGGCGGCTGCGAAATTCGCCTCGGGGGAGTTCACGATCGAGCCTTGTCATCATCACGGCTGCGTCGGATCGGTGGCGGGTATTTATACGGCGTCGATGCCCGTGTTCGTTGTGGAGAATCGGGCCGGCGAAAACTTGGGGTTCTGCAACTTCTACGAGGGTGAGTCGCAACGCCGCCTCAACTATGGCCTGTACGGCGACGACGTGAAGGAGCGGCTTGACTTCATCGATCAAGTTTTGGCCCCGGTGATCGGTGAAGCTATTCGGAATAGCGGAGGAATACCTCTCAAGCCGATGATGTCGCGGGCTCTTCGCATGGGGGACGAGCTTCACAGCAGGAACACTGCAGGCACCCTTCTCTTCACAAGGGCGTTGTTTCCGCACCTGGCCGACGCGGTCGGCGACCGGGCCGATCAAGTACGGGCGACACTCAACTTCTTGGAAGAGAGCGACTACTTCTTTCTACGCCTTTCGATGGCCGCCTCCAAGGTGGCCGTTGACTCGGCCCAAGGTATCGAGGCGTCGAGTGTCGTGAACACGATGAGCATCTCGTGTAATGGCTACGGAATCCGAGTCTCCGGCTTGGGGGACGAATGGTTTGTTGGCCCGCATTGCACGGTCGTCGGTCACTTCTTCGACGGCTTTTCCGAAGCTGACCTGGTGTGGATGGGCGGAGAAAGCCACGTCACCGAGACGGCCGGCCTCGGGGGGTTCGCCCAGGCATGTGCCTTCCCCCTGCAGAAGTACCAGGGGGGGTCGCCCGAGGCCATGATCGAGAACAACCTCGCCATGTACGAGATAACGGTGGGTGAGAATCCCGACTACTTCATTCCCTATTTTCGGTTTCGGGGAACTCCGACCGGAATCGACATCTTCAAGGTGCTCGCCACCGGAATCACTCCGGTCATCGACGGTGGCCTGGGTGGCAGGGACGGTGGTCAGATCGGAGCCGGGGTCCTGCGGGCACCGATCGAATGCTTTGAATTGGCTGCGGAGGCATATCAGGCTCGCTATGGGACGTGAAGCAGTCAGACACTTCGGAAGAGATCTGACGACCCTCTTCTTCGACCCTGATGCACAACCAATTGCCGAACTCGAAGATGGTGAACGCATAACTGTCGCCACGGCCGACTCCATCTGCGGCCTGTGGAGGCAGATGCCTCCGGGCGGCCTTCACATCGACGAGATCATCGACCGGCTGGGTGGTGCATGCCCCTTGACGGGTCCTTTTGCCGTGGCGGGCGCCAGGGCGGGTGCCGTCCTCGAGGTCACGATCCACGACGTGGAGCCCGACCCGGCTGAAGGTGTCGCCTGGAACGCAGTTTTCCACGGCTTCGGGGCCCTCTCGTCGGATGTCTACGGATTGCAGGACTCGCTCGGCTCCGAGGTGAGGATCATCCCTTATCGGGATCGGATTGCCGAAGTCGAAGTCGGAGGTCGCATGCGATCGATACCAATGCATCCTTTTTTGGGGACGATCGGGGTCGCACCAGCCCGAGAACGAAGGATGACTTTCAGCCAGGCTCCCGAGTATCTCGGGGATGTCGACCAACCGGGTGCAACTGCTGGTGCAACGGTGGTCCTACCGGTCAACGTCGATGGTGGGCTTCTTTCCGTGGGCGATGCCCATGGCGCTCAGGGAGACGGCGAGATCACGGGTGTCGCGCTCGAAATCGAAGCAGTGGTCGACATGACCGTGGCAGTATCGGACCGGGAGGCTGCACAGTACGTTGGCCTGCCTCAGATCAATACTTCGACCACCATCGGCTCGGTCGCCGGATTCCAAGGAGTGAATCTCGGAGACTGTGCCCGGGCCGCCTACACGGATCTCGCCCGGCGGCTAGTCAGACATCGTGGCTTCACGAAGCTAGAGGCTTACGAGCTCCTCGGACAGGTCGGGCGCCTCCAGGTCGGGAACATGATCGACCCCTTTTACTCGGTTCTGGCCTCGATCGATCGCGGCTTCACCGAATAGACGAAGGTCAGCGCCAAGCTCCCTCGCGTCGCAGCAGGGCGGCCTGCTCGGTGGGGTTGGGCGAGATCAGTCGCCCCCCAGATCCCACGACCCTCCACCACGGCAGGTCCTCTTCGGTGACTCTGAGGATCCAGCCGACCGCCCTGGCTCGGCCTGGATATCCGGCCAATTCTGCGACCTCTCCGTATGTGACGACCTCGCCGGGTTTGAGTGAGCGAAGGACCTCGAGGACGGATTCCTCGAACGAAGTCATACGGTGCCGAACAACCTGTCGCCCATATCGCCCAGCCCGGGCTCGATGTAGAAATGCGAATTGAGGCCCCGGTCGATGGAGGCGGTGACGATGCGGACATCGGGGTGGCGCTGGTCCATGACGGCGATTCCGGCCGGTGCCGAGACCACGCAGACCGCGGTGATGTCGGCGGCGCCCTTCGCCTTGACCTGATCACAGGCCCACGCCAATGACCCACCTGTGGCGAGCATCGGCTCCAGGATGAGGACCCGGGCGTCTGTCATCTTGGGGAACTTCGTGTAGTACTCCATCGGCTCGGCCGTCTCCTCGTTGCGTTGGACCCCGGCATAACCGATCCGGGCATTGGGCAAGAGGTCGATGGCGGCATCGAGGAGGCCGAGGCCGGCTCGGAACACTGCGACGACCACGATGGGCCGGCCGATGGCGGTGCCGGTGGTCGGTTCGAGAGGGGTCTCGATCAGTTTGTCGACCATGGGGAGGTCGGAGGTGGCTTCGGCCACGAGCAGATACGCCATCCTGCGAGCGGTTTCCCGAAACAGCGGAGTCGATGTGGTCTTGTCCCGCAGAGTGGTGAGATAGTGCTGGGCGAGAGGGTGGTTGACGACGGTCACCGGCATGAAACCGAGAGTAGCGACCGGATCGTTCAGTTACCCTGGCCGCATGGCAGCAACCGGTGGTACCCGCATCGTTCTCGGCACCTGCCATCACGATTGCCCGGACACTTGCGGATGGATCGTCACGGTCGAGGAGGGACCGGATGGTGAGGATCGGGCGGTGAAGCTGCGTGGCAACCCCGATCATCCTTACTCGAAGGGCGAGCTCTGCCCGAAGGTCAACCGTTTTCTCGATCGGGTCTATCACCCCGATCGCGTCCTCCATCCACTAATCCGAGCCGGAGCCAAAGGAACCGGGGTGTTCCGGCAGGCGACCTGGGACGAAGCCTTGTCCCTCGTCGCCGAGCGGGTCCGAGCGGTGATCGACCAGCACGGTGGAGAGGCGATCCTTCCCTGGGTGGACGCCGGAACTCAGGGAATGATCCAGATGACATCTCTCGACCAGCGCTTCTTCGCCCGTCTCGGTGCCTCCCGGCAAACAGGCTCGCTCTGCGGTGCTACCGCCGGCGCCGGGCTCGCCGCGACCTATGGCGGCAGGAAGAGCGCCGATCCGATGGATGTGCGATTCTCGAAACTCGTGGTTCTGTGGGCGACCAACACTCGCCTTACCAACCGTCATTTGTGGCCCTTCATCGAAGAAGCCCGTGCCAACGGAGCGCAAGTGGTCGTCATCGACCCGATCCGCACGATGACCGCCGACTCGGCCGATTGGTTCATCCAGCCGTTGCCGGGTACCGACGTCGCCTTGATGATGGCGGTGATGCACGTTCTCATCCGCGACGACCTGATCGACCACGACTACGTCGAACGGTATGCAACCGGCTATGACGAATTGAGGGAGCGGGTGGCGGCGTGGGACCCGATCCGGGCCGGCCAGGTTTGCGGACTTGCGCAGGATGAGATCGAGGCGTTCGCCCGTGCTTACGGGACCACCCGACCGAGCTTCATCCGGACTCTCATCGGAGCTGAGCACCACGAGCATGGCGCAATGTTCTTCCGCACCCTCGGGTGTCTTCCGGTCCTGACGGGAGCCTGGCGCGAACGCGGCGGCGGTCTTTCGCGCTCGGTCGGGGTCTGGTCCGAAGCAGCCATCGACGACTCCGTTTTCGAAGTGCCTTCCGATACCCGGGAGGTGAGCATGAACCACCTCGGGCGGGCTCTCAACGATGAGGATTTGGGGATCCATGCCCTCTTTGTTTGGAACGGCAACCCGGTGGTCTCGGTGCCGAACGCCGCTGAGATTCGGCGTGGCCTCGAGCGTGACGACCTCTTCACGGTCGTGAGCGAGCAGTTCATCACTGATACCGCCCTCTACGCAGACGTCGTGTTCCCGGCCTCCACCGAGATCGAGCAATTGGACATGATTCCGTCCTGGGGGCATCTCTACCTGGGATGGAACGAGCCGGCGATCGCTCCGCGGGGCGAGTCGGTCCCCAACACGGAGTTGTGGCGGCGCCTGGCCCGGGCGATGGGAATGAACGACCCCGAGTTCGATCTCGACGACGAAGCGTTGATCCGGTCGGCGCTGCCATCGGTCGACGTCGACTTGTTGCGCAAAGCGGGATTCATGAGGCTGGACCTTCCAGCCGAGCTCTTGCCGTACGAGGCGGGCGGTTTTGAGACTGCCGACGGGAAGGCGTTGCTGTTCTCGCAGGCTCTGGCCGATGCCGGTTACGATCCGCTTCCCGATTACCGGCCTGCGGCCGAGGGGCCGGGTGGCGAGTTGCACGGGCGATATCCGCTTGTCTTGCTGACGCCGAAGAACCACACCAGGTTTCTCAACTCGTCGTACTCGAAGCATCACGGTGAGCGCGAGGGAGGGCCCTTCTTCGAAATCGATCCCGCCGATGCAGCCGCCCGTGGAATCGCCGAGGGCGATGTCGTCCGGATCTGGAACGACCGGGGCGAACTGGCGTTGCCCGCCCGGCTGAGCACCCGCCTGCGGTCGGGCGTTGTCGCGATTCCGTGGGGTTGGTGGGGCAAAGACGCCAACGTCAACGCGCTCACCAATGACACCCTCACCGACTGGGGCGGGGGAGTGGCCTACTTCGACACCCTGGTGGAAGCCGCCGTACTCGAAACCTAAGGTTATAGGCCGCGGAAAGCGCGGCAGATTGCCTTCGGATTCGAGCCCCGTGTGGCCCCCTAGGGGCACTCTCATAACCCCTACGCGAAAAGCCGTGGAAACCGCGGCCTATAACCTTAGGTTCGCGGGTTTTCTAGCCGGTGTTGCGCATGCCGGCGGCGATGCCGTTGACGGTCAGCAGGAGGGCGCGCTGGAGTTGGGGATCGTCACTGCCGTGGCGACGGCTTCGCTCGAGAAGCGAGACCTGCATGTAGTTGATCGGGTCGAGATAGATGTTGCGGACTTCCAGAGTTCGCGCGAGGACCGGGTTGGATCCGAGGACTGGTCGATCGGTCAAGCGTGAAACCTCATCGACGGTCAATCGATACTCGTCGGCGATCACGCTGAACAAATGTTGGTGCTCCGGTGCGACCAGCCGGTCCACATAGCGCTTGGCAATCGACAGGTCGGTCTTGGCCAGAGTCATCTCGACGTTGGAGAGGAACGTCTGCAGCCAAAGGAATCGAGTCGCCATATCGTC
>JANMST010000471.1:0-3600 GCA_031389635.1 Acidimicrobiia bacterium
CCGCTTCTTCGACGCGCCGGCCGACCACCGAGCCCGGCTCGACCGACTGCCCGGCTCGGTCGAGCAGGTCTTGGTCCGGGGGCTCGGTCTGCGGGCCGAGCAACGGTTCGAGAGCCCTCGGGCCCTGGTCGAAGCCTTGGCGGTGGCGATGGGGGAGAAGCCCAGGTACAGCGAGACCCAGGCGAAGGAGATTGTCCACCGGGCCGCGGAGCTCGAGGCGACGACACCGACCCAGACCGGCGGGCTGTCGTTAGGCGGGATCCAGCAGCTCGCTGCCGGCGTCGGGATCCCCCCGGAGCACGTCGCCCGGGCGGCCCGCGAGTTGGCCCCCCGGCGGACTGATCCCGGAGCGGTCCGACCCAATCGGTGGCTCGGGGCCCCCTACCGGATCGTCGCGGAGCGGGTCGCCGAAGCCGAGGTTTCGGTGGACGACTACGCCGCGTTGGTCAACGAGGTCCAGATGACGGTAGGCGCGGTGGGGCACGCCTCGACCCTGGGCCGCTCGCTGTCCTGGCGAACGATTCTCGGTGCCACCCCGTCCGGTGGGGGGCGCAACGTGAGCCTCACCGTGATGCCGGCCGAGGGCCGGGCCCGAATCCGGATCGAGGAGACGCTCGCGAACCCGGCCGGGGGGCTGTTCGGTGGATTGGTCGGCGGGGTGGGCGGCAGCGGGGTGGCCTTGGGCATCGGTCTCGGCCTCGGGGTGCTGGGGAGTCCGTTGGCCGCCGTCATGATCGGGCTGGGGGCCGCCGGCGGGTCGTTCGGCCTCGCTCGACTGATCTACGCCCGGATTTACCAGGGCCGCTTTGAAGAACTGACCGCCCTGGCGGATCGACTCGCCGGCTTTGTCGAGGAGGCGGACCGGAGCCGCCATCGACGAATCCGGCCCTGAGGTCCCCCGATTGACTGGGGTTGGCTAAGTGCTTATCATTGCGACTCTTGAAAGTGGGAGCGCAGGTTGCCTCCCCACCCCAAGCCGAATGCGGCGAACGGGTCCCGCACGGTGGCCTCGCGAGAGATCTCGCGTGGTTGCGTTGGGACACCCCGGTCGCCCGGGGTGTTTTTGTTTTGGGGATCGCAGTCACTTCAGGGAAAGGAAGTACCGCTGAGCACAAACGAGCGCGAGCGTCGGGTTCGGATCAATCGGATGATTCGAATCAGCCCGGTCCGAGTGATTTCGGATGCCGGAGAGCAGTTGGGGGTCCTCTCGATCGAGGACGCGTTGGCGAGGGCGGAGGAACTGGGGCTCGACTTGGTCGAGGTCGCCCCGATGGCCCGCCCGCCCGTGGTCAAGATCATGGACTACGGCAAGTACAAGTTCGAGGAAGCGAAGGCCGCCCGCGCGGCGAAGAAGAAGCAACACGTGATCGAGATCAAGGAGATCAAGTTCCGACCTGGGATCGACGACCACGATTTCGACTTCAAGACCCGGCACATGCGGGAGTTCCTGAAGGAAGGCAACAAAGTGAAGGTCACGATGATGTTCCGGGGGCGACAGATGGCGCGGCTCGATCTGGGCCGGGCGGTGCTCGATCGGGTGGCCGAGGCGCTCGCGGACATTGGCAAGATCGAGTTCGATCCTCGGGTCGAGGGGCGGACGATGATGATGGTGATGGCGCCGAAGTAAGGCGCAAGGCGCAGGGCGCAGGGCGCACGACAACAAGGGGAATGGGATGCCTAAGCAGAAGACGAAGCGGGCCGCGATGAAGCGGTTCAGCCTGACGGGACGTGGCAAGATCAAGCGGGCGAGGGCGAACCGCCGCCACATCCTCACCAAGAAGACCCGGAAGCGGAAGAACCGTCTCAAGAAGCCGGCGCTGGTCAGCTCGGCCGATTTCGGGCGGGTCCACAAGCTGCTGCTGGCCTAACGACGAGAGGGAACGATGCCTCGGGTAAAGAGTAACGTCGCGCACCATGCGCGAAAGAAGAAGTACATGGAGGCGGCCAAGGGCGCCCGCGCCGGACGCAGCAAGCTCTACAAGGCCGCCAAGGAGACCGTCGAGCGGGCGATGCGGTACGCCTACCGCGACCGCCGGAAGAAGAAGAGCGAGTTCCGGGCGGTGTGGATCACCCGGATCAACGCCGCCGCCCGGCTCCACGAGATCTCCTACAGCCGGTTCATGGCGGGGCTCAAGAAGGCCGGCGTCGAGATCGACCGGAAGATTCTCGCCGAGCTCGCCGTCTCCGACGCCGACGCCTTTGCGCGCCTGGCGGAGTTGGCCAAAGGAGCCGCGAGCGCGCGGTAGCGGATTCGCCCTGAACCTCGAGTCCCCCGCGCTCGCCACCGGTTGGTGAACGCGGGGGTTTCGTTTTGAGCGTGGAACCTATGGCCGACCTCGACAACTATCCCGAACTCGCCGCGCTGGTCGCGGAGGTCCCCGCCATTCTGGCGCTGGACCAGGCGGGCCTGGCGGCCCGGCGGATCGCGCTCCTCGGTCGCAAGCAGGGGCGGCTCACCGAGCTCTTCACGGCGCTGCCGACCCGGCCGCCCGAGGAACGGCGCGGCTTCGGCGCCGCCCTCAACGAGGCCAAGATCGCGCTCTTGCAGGCCTTCGACCGCCGGGAGAGCGAACTCGCCGCCGCGCGGGCGGCCGCCACCGAGACGATCGACCTGACCATGCCGCCCCGCCAGCGCTGGGTCGGGGCCGATCATCCGGTGAGCCGGGTGGTGACCGAGATCTGCGAGATCTTCCGGAGCCTCGGCTTCGCGGTGGCCACCGGGCCCGAGGCCGAAGACGAGTGGCTCAATTTCTTCGCCCTGAACTTCCCCAAGGACCACCCGGCGCTCGACGCGCACGACACCATGTACCTCACCGACACGCCGGTCGGGCCGGGGGGGCGGATGCTCCTCAGGACCCATACTTCGCCGGTCCAGGTCCGGGTCATGCAATCCGGCCCGCCGCCCTATCGCGTGGTGATTCCCGGGATGGTCTATCGCAACGATCCCTTCGACGCGTCGCACGCGCCGGCGTTCGCCCAGATCGAGGCGCTGGCGGTCGATGAAGGGATCGGCCTGGTCGACCTCAAGGCGACCCTCACGGCGTTCGTCCATCGGTTTTTCACCCCGACCACCAAAGTGCGATTTCGGCCGTCGTACTTCCCGTTCACCGAGCCCTCGGGGGAACTCGACGTCGAGTGCCAGGTCTGCAAGGGATCGGGGTGCCCGGCCTGCAAGGGCACTGGCTGGATGGAGATCCTCGGCTGCGGCATGGTCCACCCGAACGTGCTGATCAACACCGGGGTCGATCCGGAGCGCTACTCCGGCTGGGCGTTCGGGATGGGACCGGCCCGGGCGGCGATGAACCGCTACGGGGTGCCGGACATCCGGCTGCTCTACGGCGGCGACATGCGGGTGCTCCGTCAGTTCGCCGGCGGTGGCCGATGAACATTTCCCGACGGTGGCTCGAGGCGTTCCTCCGCCGACCGCTCGAGGCCCAGGATCTGGTGCCTCGGCTGGCCATGTTGGGGCTGCCGGCCGATGGAGTGGAGCCGCTCCACGCCGGTCTGGCGCCGGTGGTCGTTGGCTTGGTGGCGGAGCTGGTCCCGCATCCCAACGCCGACCGGCTCACCATCTGTCAGGTGGACATCGGCGGGGGGCAG
>JANMST010000496.1:0-2682 GCA_031389635.1 Acidimicrobiia bacterium
AGGACCTGACCTTCATCGGACAATCCCCGCGGAAAGCCATCGGCGTACCCGATCGGAACTGTGACGATGGTGGAGTCATCAGCAAGAGCCCGCCGCCGACCGTAGGAAGGTCGGTCGCCGGCGGCGAGTCGTTGGACGTACCCCGCCTGGGAGACAATCCTCATCGCCGGTTTCAATGCGACTCTTGACCGGGTCGCGGGCCCAGGATGAATGCCGTAGATGCCGATACCCACCCGGACCATCTCGCGACGAGCCTCCGGATAGAGAACCCCTCCGGCGGTGTTGGCGAGGTGAGTCGTGGGAACGTCGACACCGGCGATCGCCTCGTTGAAGTTCGCTATTTGAGTGGTCGTGAAATCACCGACCTCCTCCGAGACGGCGAAGTGGGTCCAAATGGCCTCGACCCTGATCCCGGCGGAACGGCAGGCCTCGACCAGAGCGGGAAGCGCCGGAGGAGCCACGCCGACCCGATGCATGCCGGTGTCTACTTTGATTTGAACCCGATCCGCCCCGGCCATCCGCAGGGCCTCGACAAAGTCCTGTCGATAGACCGTCGGCGTGAGGTTCCAACGAACGACCTCGGTGGCATCCGACAACGGTGGTTCGGATAACAAGAGAATCGGTGCTTCGACGCCGGCTTCGCGGAGGCGAACCCCCTCTTCGACGAGAGCGACCGCCAGCCAGGAGGCACCGGCCTCGACCGCAACCTCGGCGACAGGGACGTCCCCATGGCCGTAGCCGTCGGCTTTGACGACCGCGCACAGCTTCGCCGGGGTAATCAACCCGGCAAGGGTGCGAACGTTCTGCCGGACAGCCTCGAGATCTACCTCGACCCACGAAGGCCTCATCGAATCACTCCGATCTCCTCAACCAATCGCGGAGCGGTCACAACCCGGGTCATCGCGAGATCCGCGCCGGCCCGCCCGTGCCAGTAGGCCGCCGAGCGAGCAGCGACGAGTGGATCATGGCCTCCCGCCAACAAAGCAGCGGTCATACCGGCAAGAACGTCGCCGGTCCCGATGGTCGCCAATTCGGGTCCCCCCGTGTTGACCAACCAGGGAACACCACCATCCGTCACGAAGGTCGGGTTGCCTTTGAGGAGAACAGTGGCACCGATTCGGGTGGCGAGCTCACGCGCTTCGGAGTAGCTCGGTGACCGGCCTGTCAGTCTCTCGAACTCACCTGCATGGGGCGTGATGACCATGCGGCTCCGGTGCCCTTTCGCTCGGTGGCCTGCGACTCGATCCGGCGCGATCGCGGCCAGCGCATCGGCGTCGATCACCATCGGCCCCTCCCACGTGGAGAGAATCTTGGCGGCGAAGCCGGCGCGCTCGATCCCGAGGCCAGGCCCGATCACAAGCACGTCATAACGTTGGGGAAGGTCGTCGATCGAGTAGTGCAAGAGCTCCGGCGCGGCCGCTGCGGCCACACCGGCCGCCTCCGCGGGAACTGCCAGGCCAACCGCGCCGGCCCCAAAGCCGAGCGCTGCTTTGGCGGCCATCACCGCCGCGCCGGTCATGCCGGGAGCACCGCCGACAACTAGCACCGACCCGGCCGACCATTTGTGGGCAGACCTGGAACGTGACGGGCGGGGAGCGTCTGCCTCCTCGGTTAGCAAAAGCTCCGGGTCACCACCTTCCAGCCCGATGTCAGCCACGGTGACGACTCCGCACACGTCCGGACCGGAACCAATCATGTGTCCGACTTTGAGGGCGTGGAAAGTGACAGTGCGAGTTGCATGGAAGGCCTTCTCGGCGATTACCCCGGAGGCCGGATCGAGGCCGGTCGGGACGTCGACCGCAAGGAGCGAGTTCGCGGCGCCGATCCAATCAATAACCGCACCTGGCACTCCGGATCTGAAGCCGCCACCGAAGAGAGCGTCGATGATCAGATCTGTGCGATGCGGCGACCCGAGCGCAAAGATCGGGATCCCGGCCGCCCTGGCTCGGAACCACGCGGACCGTGCCGGGTCGGTAGCCGGTTCGGCCAGCGCCAGAATCTCAACGCCGACCCCCCTCTCGCACAAGAGACGAGCAGCTACGTAACCGTCCCCGCCGTTGTTCCCCGGGCCCGCCAGAACCGTGACCTTGGTGCCATAACTGGCTCCCATCCCCACCGCCGCTAGCGCTACCGCCCGGCCCGCCCTCTCCATCAGGAGGTCGATAAGCACGGTGCTTTCCTTATCGAGCCTGGCAGCCTCCGACGGCGTGATGATCGGACGCACCTATTGATGCTCTCCCATCGAAACCGCCATCACCAGGGCGGTGGTATCGGTGTGGGTGATCGTGACCAGAATTTCGACGACGCCCAATTTCTCGGCGCGCTGTGCGGCGGTCCCCCGGAGCACTACTCGCGGCTGGCCGCCCCCGGTGATCTCGATGTCCGTCCAACGGATGTCCCGCCAACCTTGACCGAGAGATTTCATGACGGCCTCTTTGCCAGCGAAACGGGCGGCATAGCGCCGAGCCGGATTGGCGAACCGCGACGCGTACGCGCGCTCATGCTCGGTGAAGCAGCGCTCGGCAAACCGCGGGTAACGGCGGAGCACGGAGTCAACCTTGTCGATGTCGGCGAGATCAACCCCGAGACCAACGATTTTCATCGTCCTGTGCGTTTCTTCCGGCGTCTGGCGTCTGGCGTCTGGCGTCTCACTTGGACGCTAGACGCTAGACGCTAGACGTC
>JANMST010000536.1:0-14297 GCA_031389635.1 Acidimicrobiia bacterium
AGCTACGCCGATCGAATGCGTCCGACGAGACCGTTGAGGAGCCCCGCCCCCGTGGCAGCATCATCGACGGTGACAGCAAATCGACGGCCGCTGTCGAGGGTGACGATGATCCCGTCGCCACGGGCGACCACTCGCGACAGCAACACCCCGAGCACCACGAACAAAAGCCCTAGCCATCGAAAAGGAGAAGGGAACAACGTCAACGCGACTACCCCCGGAACAATCGCCAGGAGTTGCCCACGAGACGTTGCGCTCCCGACCCAGGCAGCGTTTTCACCAGGAAGCACCTCGGTCACAGGTGCCCTGGGCAGAGGACCAGCCGGAATCGGGAAGATCGAGCGACCAACCCGGTACCCCATGAGTCCGCCTCCCAGGGCGGCCGCGACGACCGCGAGCACGAGCCACGGCGGCATGGCGGCAGCCTCCTGCCAGGATCCGGCATCGAGGTTCAGAAAGATCGACACCCACGACAGCCCTATTGCCAATGCCCCGATGAACCCTGTCAGGGCCAACGACTCGGGGGAAGGTTCACGCCGTCCGTCGGAGTGCCGGGCCAGAATCATCGACAGGCCACCGCCAATCAACAGGACGAGTGCGGCGGTCGTGGCAAGACCGGCCCATCTCGGCATCGATCCATCCGGCTGGCTCGCCGGGCCCCAATGGCTGGCCATGGGTTCGGGCAGGCGCTCCCAGAAGATCAAATATGGAATAGCGGTAAGCGCGATCGCAGCCCCCACGACGAGCCACACCTTCGACCACTTGTTCACCATGACTCTCCGATTAATTCGAGCAACCGCTTCTTCCCGATGCCCTCTTCCTTGGCCTGCTTGACGACGGCATCGATCATCGAGGCCAGGCCAGGATCTGGTTCGTTCTTCCTTGGCGTGCCGTGAGCTACCACTGCACCCGAGCGTCCCCGGCGAATATCGATGATCCCGGCCAGTCGGAGCCGCTCGTATGCCTTGAGAACAGTGTGCATGTTCACATCGAGTGCCGCCGCCAGGTGTCTCGCCGCTGGCAGGCTCTCACCGGGTTCCAGCCGTCCGGTCGACACCTCCGTCTCGACAGCCGAAGCTATCTGCTCATAGAGCGGCACAGCCGAACCCGGGTCGATGCGAACAATCATCCTTGTTCTAGAACATTACTCATGTTCTAGAACAAAAACAGGCCGGTTATCGTTCCGACATGCGGGCCGGGAACGTGCTGATTGCGATCGGAATGGGTGTCATCGTTGTAGGTCTCATGGTGAGAGTCGGATGGTTTTCCTGGTTCGGCAATCTCCCCGGCGACATCCGCACCCAAGGAGAGCGAGGAAGCTTCTTCTTCCCGATAACGTCCTCGATCGTGATCAGCATCGTCGCCACCGTGATCCTCAACCTCGTTGCTCGCCTCTTCAACGATCGATAGTGGCGATGTCCGACGCCATCGCCAAGCGCACCCACGATGCGATCGAAGGCTCCGACACCGACGAACTCGTCCGCATCATCGACGGCCACGTCGCCGCCCGGAATTGGGAGGCACTCCTCACGCTGCGGTCGCTGCTCGCCGAAGCGCTGACAAGGGGCAGACAACTTTGGGGGGTAGATCAGCACATTCGTTACCGGCTGGCCCTGGAAGGACCTCCCGGGGAGGCCGCCCGAGCCGTGGTTGAAGGGCCGGCCCGCTTTGCCCTCGGCCCTCTAACGGAGGTCGCCGCCAACCGCCACTCCTTCAAGGATCTCGAACCGTTTCTTCCTCCCGGCCCCGAGCGTTCGCTGATCGCCCACGAGCGCGTTCTGGCCGGTGAGCAGATCGATCCGGCCGCCGTCGACCCGACAGTCCTCGAGCTCCCCTTAAGCCTTGCCAGTTGGGAACCGGCCTACTCGAGGCCTGAATACAAATCCGATCGTGTCGAGTCGCATCCACCCGATCTGCCCCCGATGGCCGAGTTGACATTGCCCGAGCACGCCGACCCGATCGACGACCCTGAAGCGACCAATGCGCTGATCAGCCTGGTGGCGCCTTGGGTGGAGGAATCAAACGGGCGAGCTCATGCGATAGCAACCGAAGGGGACGCGGGCGACGCCATCAGAGCCCTGGGACCGACCCGGGTTCGGCACGGTCTACTCTCGGCCGCCCAGGCCATGGCTTGGATGGCCTGGGCGGCGGGTTCCGGTGGAGCCCAGGGGCGACGGCGGGGAGGTGCTGCCGGGCGGTTCGCAGCTTGGTGGACGGCCTCCGCTTTGGCCGGCCTCGATTGGCCCCCCGACCCCGACGACCTCGGCCGGGCGGCCGCCGAGCTCCAGTGGTTCGCCTGGTCCGACCTGGCCTCCCCGACAGGTTGGAATCTCAATCTGGCGATAGAGGACCCCATCGAAGGGCTCAGTTGGGCGATCTCGGCCGTTGACGCGGTCTAGATGTAGCCGGTCACCAAGTTGGTCAGAGTCGAAGCTTGAGCGACGCCTTGATCTAGAGCGCGTCCCGCCAGGCGATCCAATCCGGCACGGTTGCGAGGTCGTAGTCAGGGCCGCTGAAACCCAGCGTGATCTGGGTAGCACCGAGCTTTAGGTATTGATCGCCCAGTTCGAGCTTCTTGGGATTGACTCCGATCGATCGCTCAATCTCAGCCGGGTTGCGTCCTACTTCGGCACAACGCTGGTCCAACACCGCCGACTTGTGTGCGAAAGTCTCCAGGTTTCCGAAGCTGTGCCAGGCGTCGGCGTGCCGGGCCACCAGCCGCAAAGTCTTCTGCTCGCCACCGCCGCCGATCAAGATCGGGATCTTCCTCGTGGGTGGTGGATTGAGCCGGCTCAGTCTCTTCTCAATACGGGCAAGCGCCTGGGCGAGATCGGCCAGGCGAAAGCCGGGGGTCTTACCGAACTCGTACCCGTACTCGTCGTAGTCCTTGCGGAACCAGCCTGCACCGATGCCAAGGATGAATCGTCCCCCCGAGATCTGGTCGATGGTCCGTGACATGTCCGCCAGCAGTTCCGGGTTGCGATAGCTGTTGCACGCCACCAGCGCTCCGATCTGGACCCGTTCGGTGGCCTCGGCCCAGGCACCCAGCATTGTCCAGCATTCAAAGTGTTTGCCATCGGGGTCACCAGACAGGGGGAAGAAGTGGTCCCAGTTGTAGACGATGTCGACGCCCATCGCCTCGCCTTGTTCGACCGCTCGACGGATGTCGCGATACTCGGCGTGTTGAGGTTGAAGTTGGAGCGCAATACGTACTCGACTTGTCATACATCCCACCCTAGAAGGCTTGGCCGAGGTTGCTCCACGCACCACGCACACGCATAGCGGCGAGCTCCACCGAGCTATCGCTGGGTGTCCTCAATCAGGTAGTCGACCACCGCTCGCAAGGCTTCCTCGTTGCTCGCGCCCCCGGTCACCGCCGCCTGATATACCTTGACCTGTCGATCCGCCGAAGTGCCGCCTTCGACGATGGATCGGGCGTGCTCGACCGCTTCGATGCAACCGAGCTCTTCGGCGTCAGGGCGAATCATCTCGATCATCTCTTCGACGAGGTCTGCAAAGGGGACCAGCACGCCCTTTCCGTAGTCCATCAATGAGCCCTCGACGCCGTAGCGCTGGGCGCGCCAGATGTTCTCGGAGATCAGCATCGGTGCGTACTGGCGCCAGCGCTGATTGTTGCGACGCAGCCGGTAGAGCATGTGAAGAAGCGACAAATACACCGCCGCTACTGTCATCGCATCCTCGACCCTGGTGCAGACGTCGGTAATCCGCATCTCCAGAGTTGGGTATCGGGCCGAAGGCCGCACGTCCCACCAGATCTTGGTGGAATCTTCGATGATCCCGGCCCGCACCAATACGTCAACGTGCCGCTGGTACTCACTCCAACTGGCGAATTCCTCGGGCAGTCCGGTTCGCGGCAAGGTGCGAAAAGTGGAGATTCGATAACTCTTGAGCCCGGTCTGGCGAGAACCCCAAAAAGGGGAAGAGGTCGACAGGGTCAGAAGATGGGGAAGGAAGTAGCGGACCTGGTTCATCAGGTCGATGCGCAGATCGGGGTCCTCGATTCCGGCATGGACGTGCATTCCACAGATGACCATTCGCCGGGCGACCATTCCGAGGTCTTCGGCCATGACCTTGTAGCGATCCCGGTCGGTTGGCTGCTGTTCCCACCACAAGGCAAACGGGTGGGTGGAGGCCGCGATGATCGCCGCGCCAGAAAGAACCTCACTGAGGGTCCGGCGCATGGCGCCGAGCTCCTCACCGGCAGCCTTGACTGTGTCATGCACCCCGGTCGCCACCTCTAGCTGCGCCCTCAGGAACTCCGGCATCGCCCGATGACCAAGCGCTTGTTTGGCGGAGGTCCACAACTCAGGACTCGGATCGCTGACCAGATTCCGCGTCTCCCGATCGACCAGCAAGTATTCCTCTTCGATCCCGATGGTCAGTGCGGGCCGGGAAATGAAGTGCATTCTGTGTTTCTAGTCCGGAGGGGAGGCGGATGCCGACCGAACAATAGGCAGCAAGCGGTACCGAATCTGTTGCCTACCGCCTACGGCCTACTGCGTACTGAGCGAAGCGAGAACCTTGCTTCGCTCCTCCATGCAGGCTTGTCGCACGTGACAATCCGCCAGGTGGTCGTTGACGAGGCCCATTGCTTGCATGAAGGCGTAGACGGTGGTGGGGCCGACGAACCTGAAGCCAAGCTTCTTCAGATCCTTGGCCAACCGGGTCGAAGTCTCGGTCGTCGGGGGGATCTCGATCGGAGGTTGATCCGACGCGTCGGCGTAGCTCCAGAAGAAGGCAGAGAGGGAACCGTTCTCCTCGATCACTTCGATTGCGCGGCGGGCGTTGTTGATGGTCGAGCGGATCTTCCCCTGATGGCGGACGATGCCGGTGTCGAAGAGGAGACGTGACACGTCCGCTTCGTCGAAGCCGGCCACGAGAATTGGATCGAACCCGACGAAAGCCATCCTGAAGGCGGGTCTTTTACGAAGGATGGTCAGCCAGGAGAGACCCGACTGGAACCCTTCCAGGCACAGCTTTTCGAACAAACGAGCGTCGTCTGTCGCCGGCCTACCCCATTCGGCGTCGTGGTACTCGACGTATTCCGGACCGCTCCCCCACCAACAGCGGGCTAAACCGTCCGGGCCTACCACAACTTCTTGCATTCCCAGAAACTAACGACCGGCGGGGACCAAAATCGAGCGGGACCACGTTGAACAACCATATGGAGACTTCACTCGAACCAGAGACCCCGTCACTCAGCCAGCCGAAGACCCAGGCAACTGGTCGATTCGGGCCGGCATTGTTTGGTGCGGTCTCGGTTGCACTGTCCTTCGGGATCTCTGAACTGCTCGCCGGGGCGATCGGAGCGCCATCGCTCATCCAGGGTGTCGCCGACTGGGTGGTCGACTCGGCCCCCCCCGGTGTCAAGGACTGGGCGATCTCGACGTTCGGCACCAACGACAAGCCTGCCCTGCTCATCGGAATCGTCATGGTCGGTCTGCTGCTCGGTGGTGTGGTCGGCTTGATCTCCCGGCGGCGCATCGGACCCGCCATCGCAGCATTTGGTGCCTTCGGAATTCTGGCGGCGACCGCCACGGCTTCGAACCCGGCATCAGGCACCACGGGACCCTGGCTGATCGCGATCGTCTCCGTAATTGCCGGTCTGGTTGCGCTTCGTTGGCTGCTGAACCGGGGCCAATCCTCGAGCGCCATCGGGGAACCGGATCAGGGCCGGCGCGGCTTCCTCCGGGCCACTTCGATCGGCGGCCTCGCGTTGCTGGCAGCCGGAGTGGGACGCGTCCTCTTTTCGTCCAACCGGGCCGCCGCCAGCCAGCAATCAGAAGTCACTGTCAATCCGGGCACCAGTGACATTCCGATCGCGGCCACCTTCGACGGCCTCGAGGGTCTCACTCCCGTTGTTGTCCCCAACGCCGACTTCTACCGGATCGACACGGCCATCGTTGTGCCCCGGGTCGACCTCGACGGATGGTCGTTGAGCTTTTCTGGGATGGTGGACAATCCCTACTCGATCAACTTCGACGAGTTGATGGAGCTTCCGATGGTGGAGCGCTATGTGACCTTGTCCTGTGTATCCAATCCGATAGGTGGACCATTGGTCGGCAACGCTCGCTGGCTAGGGGTTCCCCTCAAGGATCTGCTGGACAGAGCCGGTGTCCAGGCCGGCGCCGACCAGCTGGTGGCACGCTCGGTCGACGACTTCACGGTGGGTTTTCCAACCGCCGTTGCTATCGATGGGCGCGAAGCGCTGCTGGCGGTGGGCATGAACGGGGAGGCTTTGCCACTCGAGCACGGGTTTCCGGCCCGCCTCGTCGTGTCGGGGCTTTACGGATACGTGTCGGCCACGAAGTGGATCAGCGAGATCGAGCTGACGACCTGGGATGGTTTCGATGCCTACTGGGTCCCGCGGGGATGGTCGAAAGAGGCCCCGATCAAGACCCAGTCGAGGATCGACACCCCCGGGAGACGAATCGAGCCCGGAGAGCATTACATCGCAGGTGTTGCCTGGGCCCCCAATGTCGGGATTGCCCGGGTCGAGGTCGAGGTCGACACCGGTGGCTGGCAGGAGGCACAACTGACCGAACCTCTGTCGGAAGACGCCTGGGTGCAATGGCGCCTGCTCTACAACTTCGGGTCCGGGTCGCACCGAATTCGGGTCCGGGCGACCGATGCGACAGGATTCACACAGGGCGAGAACCAAATACCTCCCGCCCCCAACGGCGCCGAAGGCTGGCACACCATTTCCGTGACAGTGAGCTGAGAAGTCTCAAGCTTCAAGCTTCAAGCGACGAGTCTCAAGATACATGCCAAACGCGCTGGATACATATCACACCTCTTCGCCGTCCTCTTGCTTGGGGCTTGGGGCTTGGGGCTTGAGGCTTGACTCTTCTGCTGCTCTCATTATTTGTTGCTGGCGTCGTGACTCCGAGAGGACCAGCTGGAACAAGGCCCGAACATGGCCCGGGTCGATGCCGGTCCGTTCGGCTTCCTTTTCGATCATGACCATGAGCTCGGCCTCGCGATCGGGCATGTAGATCGGAAGCCCGCGGTTCGCCTTGACCCGCCCGATCTCAAGGGCCAGGTTCTGACGCCGCGCCAGCAGCCTGACAATCTGGTGATCGACCTGGTCGATGTCGCCCCGGAGCCGGTGAATCCCGAGCGAGGCCATCAACAGGATGAACGAGTCGGCATCGAGTTGGGGGCCGTCTGTCTTGGCGGTAGCGGGGCTGGAGTGGACCTCGATGATGACTCCGTCGGCCCCAACTCCCTGGGCCGCCAGCGCCAGGGGTTGCACCCTTATGGCATCGCCAGCGGCATGGGAAGGGTCGACGATCACGGGGAGATGGGTGAGTTCCTTGAGATGAGGGACGGCGGTGATGTCGAGCATGTCGGAAGCGCCACCACCGAAAGATCGAACCCCGCGCTCGACGAGGACGACGTTCTCGTTGCCCTCGGCCAGCAAATACTCGGCTGCCCACAGCCACTCATCAAGTGTGGCGGAGGACCCGCGCCGCAACAGCACCGGCTTTCCCAACCTCCCAACGACCCTGAGCAGTTCAAAGTCCTGCATGCTGCCCGAACCGATCTCGAGAGCATCGACCTGGTCGGCGGCATCTTCGGCATCCTTTGCCTCGAGAACCTGAGTCACCACAGGAAGACCTACTTCGGCACCAGCCGCGGCGAGAAGCTTCACCCCATCCCGTCCCAGACCCCGGAAGCCGTAAGGAGTGGTGCTGGGTTTGTAGGCACCGGCCCGGAGGATGGCTGCCCCGGCGTCGGCAACGGCATGGGCTGAGGCGAGCATTTGCTCCTCGGACTCGACTGCACACGGCCCGGCGATCACCGGGAATGGGTCATGGCCGATGCGGATGCCGCCGATCTCGACCACGGTGGCGGTCCCACCGGTGACCCTGCTGGCTTTGCGTTCCATGTTGGTTGGCTCCTACCCAAGAGATTTGGTGCCCAAATGACTGGGTGCCCAAATGATTGGGTGCTTGTGAGCCAGGAATCCAGGAAACAAAAAACCCGGAGCCCTGGCTCCGGGTGGCTGACGGTTCTTGTCTTCTTCCGCGCTATGCCATCCCGGACCGGGGCCCGGTAAAAGCGAAATACGCGTAGAAGGCGGATGAATGCATTGGCAAGGCAACCTTAGGACCGAACGTCGCAAGTCTCAAGTCTCAGGCCGGCCAAATTGCTCAGGCGTCGGTGCTTTTGACGGGTGAGCGCGGGATAGGGCTCGTAGCACCCAGTTTGCGGTCGTTGTCAGGGGTGGCTTCGGCCTGGTGGGTGTCGAACCAGAAGAGCGTCCCGATGGCGAAAGCGGCCAGCAAGAACCCGCTCACCTGGTTCCAGGTCATTGAGCCCACCTGGGCGTCGCCGCTGCCGACCCGGAGCGAGTCGAGGAGAAAACGCTGGACCCCGTACCAGGCCGCCCAGATCCAGAAGAGCTGGCCGTAGTGGAGCTTGAATCGCCGATAGATCAGGAACAGGACTCCCATGAGGATCCCGGCGCCGATCAGGTCGTAGGCCGCGACGTGGTGATAGACGCCGCAGATTCCATCGGCGGCGCTGGAGCACTCGAGACCGTCATGCTGAGGGGCAACGTCATACCCGACCTTGATCGCGTAGCCCCATGAGGCCGTTGTTGCTCTGCCAAGGTGCTCGACGATGGCAAGGTCTCCGATGCGTCCGACCACTGTTCCCAGAGCAAGGCCGAAAGAGGACAGGTCGAGAATCGGCCAGACCGACATCTTGAGCTGGCGCATGCGAAGGACGCCCCCGATGATCCCTCCGGCAAACCCTCCCAGGATCGAGAAGTTGCCCGCGAACGGATTGATGGCGTCAACCAGGGAACCGCCGGCAAGCAGCGCCGCCGGGGAGGTGAGGTATCGGGCTCCGATCAGCGACCCGATCAGACCCCAGGTGAGGCAGGACTGGTAACCGGCGACGTCGAAACCACGCTTGCGAATCTCGCGGCTGGCTATCCACGCTCCAGCCACAAAGCCGAGAGCTGCAAACAGCCCGTGCAACGAAAGTCGGAGAGGCCCAATGTTGAAGATGGGAATCGGGGGGTAAGAGATGAAGGCAAGCATGGTGTGAGGCTTGAAGTCAGAGGGTTGAAGTCAGAGGTTTGAAGTCAGACGGAGGCTACCCGTGACAACATCCCTACTTCGGACCTCAAACCTCAAACCAAAACGTCGAGCATCACGGCACCGAAGAGCAGCGCCAGGTAGCGAGTGGAATAGGTGAACAAGAGCATTGCCCGGCCGGGATCACGATGGACCAGCCACGTCTCCCACACAAAAACCCCTCCAAGAGTGACGGCCGCCAGCAAGTAGATCCAACCCATCCCCGCCACGGGCACGAGCAAGAGCGAGGCCAGGGCCGTCAGGCCGGCGTAGAGCAGCATTTGCCTGGTCGTCGGAGCTACGCCCCTCACCACCGGCATCATCGGGACCGAGGCCTTGGCGTAATCGGCTTGGTAGCGAAGGGCCAGTGCCCAGAAGTGGGGCGGGGTCCAATAGAAGACCACAGCGAACAAGATCCAGGCCGGCAGACCGACCGCTCCCTGGACCGCCGCCCAACCCACCAGAGCTGGAGCAGCCCCGGCGGCCCCGCCAACCACGATGTTCTGGTCGGTGGTGCGCTTCAGCCAGCGCGTGTAGATGAAAACGTAGAACAGAAGGGCCAGCGTGGAGATCGAGGCGGCAACAACATTCGTGAATGCCCATAGCCACAGAAACCCGGCGACTCCGAGAAGGATGCCGAAAATCATGGCCGCCGACGGCGAAACGCGGTGGCGGGGCAACGGTCGTCTGGAGGTGCGATGCATCACCTCGTCGATGTCACGGTCGAAGTAGCAATTGAGGGTGTTGGCTCCGGCGGCCGAAAGGGTCCCGCCGATCAACGTTGCAAGGACCAGCCCGGTCCCCGGCCACCTCCGGGCGGCCAGAACCATCGCCGGAACCGTCGTGACCAGAAGCAGTTCGATGATCCTCGGCTTGGTGAGGGCGAAGTAGGCGCCGAGGCGGTCACGCCAGCCGACCGTCCGGGAAACGACGGCGCTGGTGGCGTTCATGACCGGGAGAATACCCAGTCAGGCAGGGGCCTAGTCCCGGCGCGCTTGTAGCCTTCCTCGGGTGCCCCGCTTCTTGCTCTGGTTGAGCGTGGTCCTCGTGTCGGCTCCGGTCTTGGCCGCCTGTGACATGGCCGAAGACAACTTCGCGGTGGTTGCCAACGCCCCCGGCACGTTTGCCGTCGGCGAGACACAGCGTCTGATGGTTGGCCTGGTCGACAGCGAGACCTCCGAATTTCTGGCCTCACCAGAACTACCCGCCGCAGCCATTCTCACCAGTCCTGATGAACGCGAGATCGAAGCGACCGCCGAGTTCATGTGGACGATCCCCGATGTCGTCGGCCTCTACGTTGTGCGTGCGACCTTCGATCAGGAGGGCACCTGGTGGGTTCGACTGCGCCCCGAAGGCATGGGTCCGACGCAGCAGGCAGCTTTCACGGTATCCACCACCGACCAGGTGCCCGGGGTTGGCGACCTTGCCCCCGCCGTCAAGACCAGCACGCTGGCCGACCACTCGCTTGAAGACATCAGCTCGGACGACGAGCCTGACCCGGCCCTCTATCAAATCTCGCTCGATGCGGCACTGGGCAACGGACTTCCGACCGTGGTCGTCTTCGCCACCCCCGCCTTCTGTGTCAGCCAAACCTGCGGCCCGATGCTCGATCAAGTCAAGGCTGTGGCCGGGGCTCACCCCAACGCCAACTTCCTCCACGTCGAGATCTACGAGAACCTCGACGCCACCAGCGCCAACGATCTAATCATCGTCCCGGCCGTGATGGCCTGGGGCCTGCCCAGTGAGCCGTGGGTCTTCGTCATCGACAGCAAGGGCATCGTTGCAGCCCGCTTCGAGGGAGCGATGATGGCATCCGAGTTAGAGGCCGCCCTGGAGGCTGTCGGCGCCTGAGAGGGGGATGGCTTTGGCGGAGGCATCGCCACCTAAGATGCCCCCGTGGCGCGAAGCCGGCTACTCCGACTGCTGCAACTGGCCGCCCTGGGTCTCACCCTGGGCGCCTGTTCGGTAATAGGGATTCCCGACTCCCCTCTCAACTCCCTTGACCCCAAAGGCCCCTTCGCCGAGAGGATCGACAATCTCTTCTGGCCGGTCTTCTGGATCGCAACTGCCGTCTTTGTGCTGGTGGAAGGGGCCGTGCTGGCGGCGGCGATCGTCTTCCGCGACCGCAAGGGTCGCATGGAGCCCCGCCAGATCCATGGCAACAACAAACTCGAGATCCTCTGGACCGTCATCCCTGCGGTCATCCTCGCTTCGATCGCGGTTCCGACCTTCCGGGCAGTGTTCGAACTCTCCGAATGTGGGGAGGGCGCCTATCCGGTCGAGATCATCGGACACCAGTGGTGGTTCGAGTATCGATATCCCGAGGAGAGCATCGAGACCGCCAACGTGTTGGTCATCCCGGCCGGCCGGGAGGTATGCGCTGCGATGACCTCTGAGGACGTCATCCACAACTATTGGGTGCCATCTCTCAACGGCAAGCGCTATCTGGTGCCTGGCCAGACCACCCACCTCCGGCTTCAGGCCGACCAACCCGGGGTGTATTGGGGTCAGTGCGCCGAATTCTGTGGCCTCTCCCACTCCCTCATGCGGGCACAGGTGAGGGCGGTGACCGAAGCGGAATTCTCGGACTGGGTGGCGGCGCAGCAAGCTCCGCCGGTAACACCTGCGGAAGGAACTCTGGCCGCGGCCGGGATGGACGTGTTCCTCAATCGAGGATGTACCCAATGCCACAACATCGACACCATCAACGAGATCGAGCAGGGCGCCTTCAACGGTCCTGACCTCACCCACTTCATGGACCGGGGAGTCATCGCCGGTGCCTACAAGGAGTACTCGGTCGACAACCTCAAGACCTGGCTTGCCAATCCTCCTAAGGAGAAGCCGGGCAGCTACATGCCCAACCTCGGTTTGACTCAACAGGAGATCGACGACTTGGCTGCATTCTTGGAGACCCTGACGTGACCGCAATTGCCGACCGCCCAACAACAATCTTCCGCCGGCCTACCGCCGAGACCGGGTTCTGGTCGTGGATCACATCCGTCGACCACAAGAAGGTCGGCATCATGTACGGCTACACGGCCTTCGCCTTCTTCATCGTCGGGGGACTGGAAGCGCTGCTGCTCCGCATCCACCTCGCCTCGGCCGAGAGCACCTTCCTGACGGCCGCCGACTACAACGGGCTCTTCACGACCCACGCCATCACCATGATCTTCCTCGTGGTGATGCCGATGTCGGCGGCGTTCATGAATTACCTGATCCCGCTGATGATCGGCGCCCGCGACGTTGCATTCCCTCGTCTCAACGCCCTGTCGTATTGGATCTTCCTCTTCGGCGGAATCTTCCTCTATTCGGGCCTGATCTTTTCGGGAATCACAGCCCCGACCGGCGTCGCGGGAATCCCCGGGAACCTCGACCCTTCGGACGCTCGCAGCTTCGGAGCGTTGCCGGACGGTGGTTGGTTCATGTATCAGCCCAACGCAGGGGCACAATTCTCCCCCAGCACGTCGCTTGACTTTGCAGTGATCGGGCTCCAGATCCTCGGCATCGCCTCGTTGATCTCGTCGGTCAACTTCATCGTCACCTTCTTCAACCTCCGAGCCAAGGGAATGCGCCTGCTTCGGGTGCCGGTCTTCATCTGGATGACCCTGGTCGTGGCCTTCCTGCTCTTGTTCTCGCTACCGATCATCGCCATCGCACTCTTCATGGTCATGTTCGACCGACAATTCGGGACCCTCTTCTTCGACGCTTCGGCCGGAGGGGATCCGATCCTCTGGCAACACCTGTTCTGGTTGTTCGGCCATCCCGAGGTCTATGTCCTCATCCTGCCGGCGATGGGCATCGTGTCTGAGATCCTCCCGGTGTTCAGCCGCAAGCCTCTGTTCGGGTACTCGGCGATCGTTTTCGCCGGCGCCGCCATCGGATTCCTCGGCTTCGGGGTGTGGGCTCACCATATGTTCGCGTCGGGTATCACCACCGTGGCCCAGGCCGGATTCGGCCTAACGACCATGACAATCGCCATCCCAACAGGAGTCAAGATTTTCAACTGGCTTGGGACGATGTGGTTAGGGCGAATAAAACTCACGACGCCGATGCTTTTCGCGATTGGCTTCATCACCATGTTCACCATCGGTGGCCTGTCCGGCGTCACCCACTCAGTGGTCCCCTCCGACTGGCAGCAGACCGACACGTATTACATCGTCGCCCACTTCCACTACGTCCTATTCGGTGGTTCCATTCTCGGGATCTTCGGCGGCCTCTACTACTGGTTCCCCAAGCTCACCGGGCGGATGATGAACGACCGCATCGGCAAGGTCCACTTCTGGCTCTGGTTCATCGGTTTCAACATGACCTTCGCCCCGATGCACTGGCTCGGACTGCAGGGGATGATCCGGCGGACCTGGCGCTACGACCCCAGCCTCGAGTTTTGGAATCAGATCGTCTCGGCCGGCGCCTTTGTCATCGCCATCGGACTCCTCGTGTTCATCTACAACTTCCGGACCTCCAAGCGCCGGGGCGAAATCGCCGGAATGGACCCGTGGGACGCCCGCACCCTCGAATGGGCCATCCCCAACCCAACCCCGGCCCACAACTTCTCCGTAGTGCCGACGGTTCACACCCTCGACGACTTCTGGCACCAGAAGTATGACGAGGACGACGAAGGCCGCCCGGTCCGCAAGGCGGAGGCCGATGACCATGTGGCCCATCTCGGTGAAATAGGAATCCACCCACCGTTCCCGGTCCACCTGCCCAACCCCTCTTACTTCCCGGTTGTGATGGCGGCTGGTCTGCCGCTGATCGGGTACGGGATCATCTTCCACACATCGGCGTTGGGCAAAGCGCTCATCGTGATCGGAGTGTTGATCTCATTGGTTGCCCTCATCGGGTGGGGCGCCGAGCCGCTCGAGGAACCACATCCGACATCGCCGGGAGCTCACTCGTGACAGCCGCTGCCCACGACGCGGCCGGTTCCCATGACGGGCCCAATTCCGAGGAAGGCGCTGGCGACCACAACCTCGAGGCTCCGGATCACGTCGAGCACGAGTCGACCGGTGTCGAAAACCGCAAGCTGGCGATGTGGGCCTTTCTCAGCTCCGAGTTCTTGTTCTTCGGCGCTCTGATCACCAACTATCTCCTCTACTCGTCCAAGGATTTCGCCCAGGGACCGACTCCCGCTCAGATCTACGACATTCCCTTCACTTCGGTCAGCTCCTTCGTGCTGCTGATGAGCTC
>JANMST010000539.1:0-2997 GCA_031389635.1 Acidimicrobiia bacterium
CGACCACGTTCTTGGCCGCGTGGCGGGCTGCGTACGCAGCGGAACGGTCGACCTTGGTCGGGTCTTTCCCCGAGAAGGCCCCTCCCCCATGACGGGCGTATCCGCCGGAGGTGTCGACGATGATCTTGCGGCCGGTAAGCCCGGTGTCGGCATGGGGGCCGCCCACCTCAAACCGCCCGGAAGGGTTGACGTAAAAGGAGATGTTGTCGGTCAGGAGGTGCTCGGGGATCGAGGGAACGACCACGTGCTCCCAGAGATCATGGCGCATGGCGTTGTCGATATCGGCGGCGGGGCCGTGGTGCGCCGAGATGAGAAGGCTGGTGACCCGGATCGGAACTCGGCCTTCGTACTCGACCATGACCTGAGTCTTTCCGTCGGGCCGCAGGTAATCAAGGGTCCCGTTCTGGCGCACGAGCGACAAACGTTGAGCCAGGCGGTGGGCCAGCTGGATCGGGATCGGCATGAGTTCGGGGGTTTCGTCGATGGCGAACCCGAACATGATTCCCTGGTCGCCCGCTCCAAGGAGGTCGTAGAGATCGACGGAGCCGGCCCGAGCCTCTTCGGCTCTATCCACGCCGGCCGCGATATCAGGGCTCTGGTGATGGATGAGGACGTTGACCTCGACGGTGTCGGCGGAGAACTGGGCGTCGCCGAGGTAGCCGATGTCCGCAATAGCCCCGCGGGTGATTTTCTCGATGTCGAGGGAGGCAGTGGTGGTGAGCTCACCGGCGACCACGGCTTTCCCGGTGGTGACGAGGGTCTCGCACGCCACCCGACCCATTGGGTCCTGGGCAAGGACAGCATCGAGCACGGAGTCGGAGACGGCATCGGCGAGCTTGTCGGGGTGCCCCTCGGTGACTGACTCGGAAGCAAAGAACCAACGGCGCATAGCGGCGAGGAGCTTACCGGGGAAGAGTCATCTGGTTGCTGATCAGGTCCCACAGTCGGCGGGCGACCTGGGTCTTGGGAGCCATTTCCCAATCATCGACCCGTCCGTCGGGAAAGACAATCGCAACATGGTTGGTGTCAACACCAAAGCCGGCGCCGGGTTCGGTGACGTCGTTGGCAACCAGAAGGTCGACGTTCTTTCGAACAGCTTTCTCCGTCGCCCGCTCCAGCCAGGTCTGCTCGGCGGTCCCGGTTTCGGCTGCGAAGCCCACCACGAACGGCTTCGGGCTCCGAGCAACGACCGAGGCCAACACGTCAGGTGTCTTCTCGAGATGGACCTCGGGCGGGCCGTCAGCCCGGGCGAGTTTCTCCTCCGACGCCCCGGCCGGGCGGAAGTCGGCGACCGCGGCAGCCATGACGGCCACGTCGGCTTCGATGCCAGAAGCGGCGTCCGCCATTTCCTGGGCAGATTCGACCCGGACCACCTTGATAGTCGGATGGCTCGGACGGTCTGCGGTCGTGATCAGCACGACATCGGCGCCACGGCGAGCGGCTTCATCGGCGACGGCGTGTCCCATCTTTCCGGATGAGCGGTTGCCGATATACCGAACCGGGTCGATCGCCTCCCGGGTCCCTCCTGCCGTCACCAGCACCTTCAGACCAGAGAGAGTGAGTGCCTGTGAAGGCCCACCAAAGAGGTCGTCCAGCGCCGCAACGATCTCCTCTGGCTCGGCCATTCTCCCCATCCCTTCGTCCCCCCCGGCCAAAGTTCCGCTGGCCGGCCCGATGAAGTGGTGACCATCGTCTCGAAGCTGGGTGATGTTGCGGACGGTGGCGGGGTGCTCCCACATTTCGGTGTGCATGGCCGGGGCCAGCAGCACCGGCGAGCGGGTGGCCAGCAGCGTCGCCGACACCGGCTCCTCCGATAAGCCCGAGACCAGGCGGGAGAGGGTGGCAGCGGTGGCGGGTGCCACAACCACCGCGTCGGCCCAACGTCCGAGGTCGGTATGGGGGCTGACGAGATCAGACGAGAAGAGGCTGCGAATGACCGGCTTGCCGGTCAACGAGGCAAAGGTTGTCGGCCCGATGAAGTTCACTGCCTCGTCGGTCATCACGACGCGGACTTCGGCGCCCGCTTCGATGAGACGCCGGCACAGAAAGGCCGACTTATAGGCAGCGACTCCACCGGTAACCGCCAGGACGATGCGTCGTCCGTTGAGGTTGGTCACGGCGGCGTCAAGATCCGAGGCGTTAGGCCTCGACGCGCTCCACCGTCACCTTGCCCTCGGCAATCTCCTCCATAGCGATGGTGAGAGGCTTGCGGGACAGAGTGTTGACCTGCGGTGGGACGTACTCACCGATGCCGCCCCCGAGTTGGGAGTAGTAGGCGTTGATCTGACGGGCCCGGCGAGCGGCCACCACAACGGTGGCGAAGCGGTTGCCGATATTGTCGATGACCTTCTCAATCTTCATGCGTGAAGCTCCTGGTTGTTAACCAGTCTACTCGGGCCGGTATGCGGACCCGCCCCTGGCCATTTGGGCGGCCTGGTGGTCGGCCTCGCTCGCGGCATTGAAGAACAGCGAAGGGAGGGTGGCCCGAGGTCTCCGCACGGTTCTTTGGCCTGTGGGCTTCGCTTCAGGCCTTCTCTGGCGCGTGAGCGTCGCCGGCGAAGCTGTGGCGCTAAAAGAAGCCATAGACCGACGCTCACAGGCCAAAGAACACCCAGGCGGACCAACCCCGGCACTGGTTCCCCGTGCACTCTTCCTTCGCTGACTTCTCGGTTGCCAAGAGCGGCAAAGCCCGCCGCCTCACCCCATCAGTCGGTCAACCTCTGCTATCGCCCTCTCCAGGAAGTCATTGACGACGACGTGATCAAACAGGACCTCGGCCTCTTCCATCTCCCTTTGAGCGATCTCAAGGCGCCCACGAATGTCGGCTTCGCTGGTGTCACCGCGGCGGCGCAAACGGCCTTCCAGTTCGTCGAGGCCGGGAGGAACAATGAAGAACATCACGGCCTCCGGATGGGTAGCCCGAACCTGGCGGGCTCCCTGAACTTCGATCTCGAGCAGAACGTCCTCTCCCGACGACAGATGGTCCATCACCGGCTT
>JANMST010000548.1:0-9650 GCA_031389635.1 Acidimicrobiia bacterium
TGGGCCACCCTGAGTCCGGTTACCCCATAGTTCACGTTGCCGGCACCAATGGCAAGACATCGACCTCCCGCCTGATCACGGTGATCCTGGCGGCCCACGGGCTCAACACGGGGACTTTCACCTCGCCCCATTTGGAGCGCATCGAAGAGCGCATCGGGGTCAATGGCCGGACATCGACTCCTGAGGAGTTCGCTCAGGCCGTGACGGATGTCGCCGGCTTCGCCGATCTCTTCGAGCAACGAAGTGGCGAGAGCGCGTCCTACTTCGAGCTCACAGCGGCAATGGCCTTCACCTGGTTCTCGGAGAATTCGGTGGATGCCGCCGTGGTGGAGGTCGGGCTGGGGGGCCGGCTCGATGCCACCAACGCTGCCGATGGAGAGGTAGCGGTCGTGACCGGGATCGACTTCGATCACACCGAGATTCTTGGTACGACTATCGAGCAAATCGCCGCCGAGAAATTGGGAATCGTCAAGCCCGGCGCGATGTTGGTCACTGGATCGATGCCCGAGGAAGCAATGAGGTTCGCTCGGGCAACGGCTTCCGACCTCGGGGCAACCCACTACGAGTTCGCCAAGGATTTCCGAGTCGAGGGTTCCGATCGAGGAGTCGGAGGATGGCTGGTATCGATCAACGGCACCCGTGGTGACTATGAGGACGTGTTTCTCCCATTGCGGGGACGTCATCAAATCGCCAACCTGGCTGTGGCAGTCGCAGCTTCCGAAGCATTGCTCGGAGGACCACTCGACGAGGACGCCCTCCGCAGCGGCGCGGCCGCCGTTACCTCGCCAGGGCGGCTCGAGGTGGTGGCATCGTCACCATTGGTGCTGATTGATGGAGCTCACAATCCACAGGGAATGCGCGCACTGGCTAGTTCTCTCGCCGAAGAGTTCGCACACCAGAAGTGGGTGCTGGTGATGTCGGCCATGAAGGACAAGGACCTGATGCAGATGATTCCGCCGCTGAAAGGACCGGTCCGCATTGCCATTGCTACCGAAACCGGTTCCAGCCGATCGCAATCGGCCGATGACCTCGCGGCAGCATTGGCGTCAACTCTCGAGGTGCCGGCTGAGTCCGCTCCCGACCCAGCCGCAGCCCTGGCCCTAGCCCGCGACCTGGCCGGCCCCGAAGGCGCCGTCCTGGTGGCCGGCTCTCTCTATCTCGTTGGAGCAGTGAGGAGCCTGCTTATGACCGGCAAGCCGGCCCAAAGAAACGAAAGATAGGACGAGTCGGACGTCGGAAAGGCGGAAGCCACACACGCGCTGGATGGAAGGCACGAACCTCGGACCTCAGACCTCAGACCTCGAACCGCTTCCGTCTTCCGTCTATCTTTTCCCCATGAGCGAAAACACCTTTGTAATGGTGAAACCTGACGGTGTGGCCAGGGGACTCGTGGGCGAGGTCATCGGTCGCTTCGAGCGAAAAGGGCTTCGGCTCACCAGAATTCGAATGCTGACCATCGACGAGGATTTGGCCCGACGCCACTACGCCGAGCACATCGAACGCCCGTTTTTCCCGGAGTTGCTCGAATTCATCACTCTCGGCCCGGTCGTTGCGATGGAGTGGAGCGGCGAATCAGCGGTGTCAGTCGCCCGGACCCTGATGGGTGCCACCGATCCCAAGAAGGCTGATCCGGGCACCATCCGGGGCGATCTCGGGCTCGCGGTGACCCAGAACATCGTCCACGGTTCGGACAGTACCGAGTCGGCAACCAGAGAACTGGCTCTCTTCTTCGGCTAAATCGCACAGCCCCGCAATGCCCCCTAGACTCCCTAGGGTCCTTCGCCCGGCTTCTTGATTCTGCTATGGCCGACAATCTCCTCTCTTTCGCTGGCCAAGATATGGCCATTGACTTAGGCACCGCTAACACCCTCGTGTTTGTGCGGGGCCAAGGAATTGTGCTCAACGAGCCATCGGTGGTGGCCATCAACGTCGAGAATGGCCGCGCCCTTGCAGTAGGGATGGAAGCAAAGCGGATGATCGGGCGCACGCCCGCCTATATCCGGGCCATTCGCCCGCTCCGCGACGGCGTCATCGCCGACTTCGACATCACGGAGAAAATGCTCCGTTACTTCATCCAGAAGGTCCATCGTCGGCGGTGGGCTCGTCCCCGCATCGTCGTCGCAGTCCCCTCTGGCATCACCCCGGTCGAGCGGCGCGCCGTGGAAGAGGCGGCCTATCACGCCGGAGCGCGGAAGGCCTACACGATCGAAGAGCCCATGGCCGCCGCAATCGGCTGCGGTCTGCCGATCGGCGAGCCCTCCGGGTCCATGGTGGTCGACATCGGCGGCGGCACCACCGAGGTAGCAGTCATCTCCCTCGGCGGCATCGTGGTTAGCCGCTCCATCAGGGTCGGCGGCGATGAACTCGATGAGGCGATCATCGAATGGGTCAAGAAGGAATACAACATGCTTCTCGGTGAGCGCACCGCGGAGCAAGTGAAGATGGCCATCGGCTCGGCGTGGCCATACGCCGACGAGCCGTCGGCCGAAGTGCGTGGTCGCGACCTCGTCACCGGGTTGCCGAAGACGATCCTCCTCTCGAGCCCGGAGATGCGGGAGGCGATCGAAGAGCCCACACAGGCCATCGTCGATGCCGTGAAGTTCACCCTTGACAAGACCCCACCGGAATTGGCGGCGGACGTCATGGAGCGCGGCATCATTCTCACCGGCGGCGGTGCTCTCCTGGTCGGACTCGACGAGCGCCTCGCCCACGAGACCGGGATGCCGATCGTCACCGCCAGGCGTCCCCTGCAGTCGGTGGCAATCGGCTCAGGCAAATGCCTCGAAGAGTTCGAGGCACTTCTCTCTTCTTCCGCCCGCCCATGAGGGTGCACTCACCTGCCGCGTGAGTGGTTGGTGACGGTGGACGACCACGTGCCGGCACCCGATAGCGAATACCAATGATCGACCGTGACTCACGACGTGATCGGGCTATGCCCACCTTCGTCACCCTGGTGGTGGCTGCCTTCCTTTTGATGACGGTCGATGTGCGCCTCGCCGGAGGTTCGGTCACGAGCAACATCCGCAGTGCCGCCTTGAGCGTGCTCGCCCCCCTGCAGAACCTCGCCGCGATCGTCGTCGATCCGGTAGCCGACCTTGGTGAAGCCTTGACCGGCCTTGCCACTCTGCGGGCAGAGAATCAAGCTTTGCTCGCCGAGGTCGCCCGGTTGCAAGCCGAGCAGGCCGGTGCTCAGGACCTCCAGGCGAGAGTCGAAGTGCTCGAGCAGATCAACGATCTCGAGATCCTCGACCCCGATGTAGCCCAGACCCCGGCCAACGTGATCGGGCGCCCCGATCCGTTCGGACCGACATTCGTGATCGACAAGGGGACGGACGATGGCGTGGCCGTGGGCCACCCGGTGGTCGATCCCAACGGCTACGTCGTCGGCAAGGTGGTTGAGACCGCACCTGGCTTCGCCATCGTCATTCCGATAACCCAGGATCGGGAAGCGGTGACGGTCCTCGTGGATGGACAGGTGGGAAGCCTCGTGTCCCATGTCGGGTCCGATGAACTCACCCTGGAGGTCTTCGATGCGATCGAAGCTCTGCAAGCGGGGGACCTGGTCGTGACCAGTTCGGTCTCGGTGACCTTCCCACAGGGTCTGCCGGTAGGGGAGGTCACCGCCGACGTAGATCTCGAGGGGACCGCCATATCCGCGCCGGTTCGGCTCTTCGCCCAAACGGACACGCTGCGGATCGTGGTGGTCATTACCTGGCCACCTGAGCCCGGGACGCCAGAATCGGCAGTCGAAACCACAACGACGGCGGTCATTCCCGGCACCTCCGGCGGTGACACAACCACCACCGGCGGCGGATGAGGTCTTCGCGCCCTGTCCTCATAACGCTGGGGTTGGCCGTGTTCGGACTCATTCTCCAGGCAACCCTGTTCAGGAGGTTCACCTGGCTAGTGCCCGACCTCGTGGTTCTGGTGGTCATCCTGGCGACGCTCAGCCTTCGGGCCGAGGTTGCCCTTGTGATCGGGTTTCTGGCTGGCGCTCTTTTCGATGTTTCGCTGGCCAGTTCCGTCCTCGGGTTGAGGGCGCTGGTCTACACCGTGGTGGCCTATCTCGCCGTGCGGACCCGGCAGCGGGCAGATTCCGGACCGCTGGCGGTTGGGATCTGGGCAGGCTTGCTCTCTCTGGTCTCGGTGGCTCTCGTAGTGGTGGTTGGTGTCTTATTCGGCCAATCGGCTGAACTAGGGGACGCAATGCTCCGCCGATTCATAGAAGTGCCGATCACCAACGCGGTCTGTGCGGCATTGCTGGCCATACCAGTCACCCGGCTTCTGCAATCGGGGGGGCGTAGAGCCTGATGAAGTTCGGCACCCGTCTCACTGTGGTGGCCGCGGCCTTCGTTGCCATGTTCGGGGTCCTCGGCATCCGACTGTGGTTCGTCCAGGTAGCCGAGGGTGCCCAGAGTGCCGAGATCGCCGAGGAGCAGACCTGGGTCCGCATCGACACTCAGGCTCCCAGGGGCGACATCGTCGACCGGTCCGGAGTCATGATCGCGACCAGTCGTTTCGTGCCAAGGGTGGTCGTCGACCGTCGCTTCGTCGACCCGGCCCAGAAGGATGCTCTCATCCAGAGGTTGTCGGGGCTTCTGGGTCTGCCGGCCTCCGAACTCGACGCTCTGTACGAGGACGCCGGGCTCAACGGCCGATTCCCTGTGACCGAGGTGTCCACCGATACCGCCTACCGGATCTCGGAGCAGATTTCCGATCTACCCGGTGTCAGCATCGAGAAGGTACCCGAGCGGGTTTACCTGGTCGGTCCGACCATGGCCCACGTCGTCGGGCACCTCGGCCTGCCCGACGTTGCGGACATCGAAAGCCGTCCCGAACTGGATCCCAACCTGCGCATCGGCAAACTGGGTGTCGAGCGGGTCTACGACGCCGTCCTTCAGGGAGTCCCTGGCTATTCCGAGCTTCGTTTGAATCGCCAATCGGAAGTGGTCGAGGAACGCCTCCCGGTGCCCCCGCTTCAAGGAGCCACCCTCCAGTTGACGCTCGATCTGAGACTGCAGGAGGTCGTGGAACAGGCCTTGGCGAGCGGGGTCGTCCTCGCCAACGAGGTCAAGAACGATGACCGCGCCTCCGGCAACGAGGTCAATCACGATGCCTCCCGGGCGGCGGCCGTGGTCCTCGATGTGACTAACGGCGAGATCCTTGCGCTTGCCTCTGTGCCCGACTTCGACCCGTCGCTGTTCGTAGGAGGATTGGACTCGGCGACCTTCCAGGCTCTCAACGATGAGAGGGCGTTCAACAACCTTGCCGTTTCGGGTCTGTATCCCCCCGCCTCGACTTTCAAGGTGGTCACGTATGTCTCCGCAGTCGAGGACAACCTGCCCCTCGCCGACGAAAACCTCGATCCGTCGTCCGGTCTGATCCATTGCAACGGCACGCTGCGTCTTCCCGGGTTTGAGGAAGGGAGCCAGCAGGTCTTCCACGATTGGTACACCGTCGACAAGGGTTGGCTCGACATTCACGCTGCGCTCGAACAGTCATGCAATATCTACTTCTGGTCCATTGCCCTCGGTACCTGGCGGGCCAACAAGCTGACCGACCAGGAGAGCATCATTCAGGAATGGGCGAGGGATCTCGGCTACGGGTCGTTCACCGGTGTTGACCTGACTGGCGAAGCTCAAGGCATCGTGCCGGATCGAGCGCTCTTTGATGCCTGGAAGCAGTTCCAGGTCGAAAATCCCGAGGCACCGGCCCGCCTCGAACCAAGTCGCCTCGATCTTCCAGAAGGCCCGTTCCTCGGTGGCGACCTCATGAACCTGGCGATTGGTCAGGGGGAGCTGACCGCGACTCCCCTCCAGGTGGCGCAGTCATATGCTGCCATCGCCAACGGAGGGTTTGTGTATCAACCGCACGTCGTGAGCTCGGCCACGGCCCGCGACGGCACAGTCATCTTCGAGGCTGAGCGGGAACTGGTACGAGAGATCGACATCGATCCGGCCACCGTCCAATCGATTTTGGCGGACCTCAACCGGGTGGTTACCCGCGGAACCGCTTCGACCGCTTTCGCCAGCTTTGGCGCCTCCCTGAACAATGTCGGGGGCAAGACCGGCACCGGCCAGACGATCGCCAACAACGACAACCATGCCTGGTTTGCCGGGGTCGGGCCGATCGACTCGCCCCGCTGGGTCGTGGTGGTCCTGATCGACGAAGGCGGGAGCGGGGGACGGGTGGCCGCCCCGGTCGCCAGACATATCATGCAGTACCTGATGGGAGAGATCCCTGACCCGATAGTCGAGGGAGAGGCGGCGGACTGATGACATTGTTGGCTCATCCCGACGCCCCCCCGGCGATTTCCGACCGCCGCCGGAACACTCCCGATCGGGTTCTCTTCGTCACCACTCTGGCCCTCTCGATGCTGGGCCTGCTGATGATCTATTCGGCTACCAGGGTCGGACTCGAACGCGACAACTTGCCGGCCTCGTTCTCGATGGAGCGGCAGATGATCTTTGTCGCCGCAGGACTGATCCTCTTTGTGGCGCTCTCGTTCGTCGACTATCGGGAGTTGGGCCAACTCGCTCACATCATCTATCTGGGGATGATCGCCCTGCTCGCCCTCGTGTTCCTGTTTCCAGCTGTCAAGGGCGCCCAGCGATGGTTCGATCTCGGATACTTTCAACTGCAGCCTTCGGAGTTCTCGAAGACAGCCTGCGTTATTGCCCTGGCCGCAGTGCTGGGCCGACCGCAGGTAAAACTGCGATGGGGTCGAATCGGGCAGGCCCTCGCCGTCATCGCCGTGCCCGGCATCCTGATCTTTCTGCAACCCGATCTCGGGACGATGCTGGTGTTCGCCTTCCTCACCATCGTCATGCTGTTTGGTGCCGGAATCTCAGGTCGTCAGATTCTGGTGCTGTCCGGGTTGGGCGTAGCCCTCCTCGCAACCGTGGCCCAACTCGGGGTTCTCCGCGACTATCAGGTAGATCGGATCAGGGTCCTGATGGACCCGACCATCGATCCGACCGGCATCGGTTGGAACATTCGACAAAGCAAACTTGCGGTCGGGTCGGGACAGCTAACCGGCAAAGGTCTGTTCCAGGGCCAGCAGACCAACTTCCAGTACGTGCCCGAACAAGGAACCGACTTCATCTTCACTGCCGTCGGCGAGCAGCTTGGCTTTGTCGGGGGCATCCTCGTCGTCGCGGCGTTTCTGGTGCTGGTCTGGCGACTGCTTGTCATCTCGGCTAACGCCAGGGACAGATTCGGGGCGTTGGTAGCCCTCGGGATCGCTGCCATGTTCGTGTTCCACGTCTTCGTGAACATCGGGATGACGATCGGGATCATGCCCGTGACCGGGCTGCCGCTTCCGTTTCTGAGTGCCGGGGGATCGTCGTTTCTCAACTTCTCGATCGCGCTCGGCATTGCCAACTCGATCTGGCTCCGACGTTCTCCCGTGCCCGTTCCGGTCTGAGAGAAGTAGCCGGCCTAAAGAACAATTGACCTGAGTACTGTCACGGGCGCATGTTTCGTCACCCCTCGGCTGGCTGGATCGAAGTCATTTGCGGCCCTATGTTCTCCGGTAAGAGCGAGGAACTCATCCGCAGGGTGACGAGGTCTCGGATCGCCCGGCTTCCGGTCCAGGCCTTCAAGCCCGCCCTCGACGTGCGCTTCGCCGAGGCGCGGGTGGTCTCCCACTCGCACATGACGTTTGCTGCCACGCCCGTTTCGGGTTCGGAGGAATTGCTGCGCGCCGTCGAGGACGCCACGGTCGTGGTCGGCATCGACGAAGGGCAGTTTTTCGACGATGGGTTGGTGGCGGTCGCTGAGAGGCTGGCGGACGCAGGCAAGCAGGTCGTCATTGCCGGCCTCGACACCGACTATCTGCGCCGACCCTTCGAGCCGATTCCAACCCTGTGCGGCAGGGCCGAATTCGTTACCAAGATGCTGGCGGTTTGCCATCGATGCGGCGGGCCTGGCCTATTCACCCAGCGGATCGTCCGCTCGGACGATCTCGTCGTCCTTGGCGCCCAGGGTGCCTACGAGGCTCGATGCCGCTCGTGCTACGACCCCGAGGAGGCCGAACAGCAGGCGCTCGTCCTCACTGAGGCTGATTGATCCCGAGGGGATAACCGAACAGGTAGACGTCGGTGGGCGCGTCAACGATGGCCAGTCCCACATGGTCGGGGGATTGCGATGGGAGGTGGCCGGCCAGGAACTCGTCGAAGATCGCCCGGGCGAATCCCCTGGTGACAGTCTGGACTCGATCAGCGGTCCGATCGAGCGGCCACAGACCGGGCTCGAACAGCGGACCGTCGGCGAATTGATCGTGGGTTGCCGCCGGCACCACGACGCGAAAGGTGCCAATCCCCGACTGCTCGAAGGTGGCGGCCAGCGTCGGATGGATCTCGGGTTCCTTGGTTAGATACATAAAGGGTTGGCCAACCGGAGCAGGCTCGCCGGCGGTCCCGAAGGGCCCGGAGCCTGCCTGGCCGTCGATGTTCATGCACGCGGTGACCGCGGCCGATGCTCGGCACACCTCGGCTGCAGTCAGACCGCCGTTGGAATGGCCCAAGACACCGATCCTCGATAGGTCGACGCGGCCATCGAGGAAACGCCCGGCGGCGATCTCCAGCCCGAGTCGGTTCAGGACGAACTCGACATCGGCGACTCTCTCGGCGATCTTGCCGGCAACCGGACCGGCGTCTGCCCCGTTGTCGTAGACAGCGACAGAGCCGTCGCCCAGCGACATCGCCGTCACCTGAAAGGGGTGGTTGAGACCGACGACCACATAACCGTGGCTGGCAAGGTCTTCAGCGAGCGAGCCATAGAACTCGACATTGGTGGCATTTCCAGGGGAGAGCACCAACAAGGGGTAAAGGTCAGCGGTGGAGTCGACCGCGGCATTCTCGAAAGAGTGGCTCCGAACCCACCCGAGGCCGGCGACTTCGATCGAATTGAACTCGCCGCTTTCGATCAGTCCGGCCTTGATGCTCGCCAGGTCGGGAACGTACGCGGCGGGTGACCCCGTGCCGGATTCTGCCGGATACCAGACGACCAAGCCGGTCTGGCGATGGTCGGCGAGGTCCTGGGTCCTCGGCTCGGGCCGCACTGGGTCGGTCCACAGGAACTCCTGGCGCCCGACCGAATAGTCGCCCGTCAAGGTGGGAATCTCGAGGTGGATCCAGGTCGACGAGACCAACACCAGCCCCAAGATCAGTCCCGAGACGGCGATCAGCTTCCAGAACCTGGTGAATCTCGGCAGCGACAGCGCCCTAGACAGGATCGCAGGCCTTTTAGGGATGGAAAGGGCGGCGTTCGTCAAAGTGGTTCCTCCTCGTTGGCGAGAAGGTACGCGTCGGGGTGTAATGGCTGCCTAAAAGGGCTGGAAGATGCTCTCTGGCCCAATTCAGGCCCCCTGCTAGCCTTTCCATTGCCGCTGACTCGACGTTTTGTCGTTCCGGCGGATTATTCGTTTCCACTAGCCGACTGACTCGGTGACCGTCTTGTTGCCAGGACTCAGGATCCGCGGCAAGGACATCGGCATGATCTTCCAGGAGCCGATGACGTCGCTGAACCCCGTGTTCACCGTCGGCTACCAGATCATGGAGCCCGCCGCGCTCCACCTCGGGGTCAAGCCCGCCGAGGCGCGCCGGCTCGCGATCGACGCGCTCGCCAAGGTGGGCATCCCGGCCCCC
>JANMST010000014.1:0-3150 GCA_031389635.1 Acidimicrobiia bacterium
CACGCCTGGACGTACTCCTTCGACGGGCGCCTGCGAGCCGCCCCCTATCTCGATGAAAGTGACGGATTGCGGAAGGAGGACCTTCCCCTTCATTTGGTAGCAGTCGATACCTGGGGAGGTTTCGTCTGGGTCCACCTCGAGCCGCCCGAAGCCGGCCGCGTCGTTGAGCAACTGGCCGGGGCCAACACCTTCCTGGCCAACTATCCATTGACCGACCTGGTCACCGCAGTGCGAATCGTCTACCCGGTCGCCGCCAATTGGAAGGCCATCGTCGAGAATTACAACGAGTGCTACCACTGCGGTCCGGTTCACCCCGAGCTCTGCGAACTGGTCCCTGCGTTCAAGCAGGGCGGCGGCGGCGACCTCGATTGGGAGAACGGGATCGAGCATCGGGAGGGAGCGTGGACGTTCACCACCACCGGGACGACAACCCGCCAGCCGTTCCCCGGCTTGTCGCCTGAGGAGAAGGAGCGCCACAAGGGCCAGCTGATCTATCCGAACCTCATGCTGAGCCTCTCGGCTGATCATGTGGCAGCCTTCACTCTTTGGCCCAATGCTCCCGACTCCACCACGGTCGTTTGCGACTTCCTGTTTCATCGAGACGAAATCTCGAAGCCCGGGTTCGACCCGTCCGACGCGGTCGATTTCTGGGACCTGGTCAACCGTCAGGATTGGCATGCGTGTCAGCTGGTCCAACGGGGCATGTCCTCCAGGCGTTTCACCACCGGTTTCTATGCCCCGATGGAGGATTGGTCGAAGGACATCCGCCGTTACATCGGTGACCAGCTGGGGTGAGCGACTATCGGGCGATCGTCCTCGGGCTCGGAGGGATCGGCAGCGCCTCGGCCTACTGGCTGTCACGTCGCCTGGGGGAAGAGGTTCTTGGCATCGAACAGTTCGAGCTCGGTCACGGCCGCGGGGGATCGGAGGACCACAGCCGCATCATCCGGCTCTCGTACCACACGCCGGCCTATGTGGAGATGGCCAAGGCGGCGTATGAGGCGTGGGAAACCCTCGAGATCGAATCCGGTGAACAGGTGGTCCTTCGGACAGGAGGCCTCGACCTGGCGTCGTCGTCGAGTGTGATCGGCCTCGCTGACTACCGCACCTCGATGTCGGCGGTCGGCGTGCCCTTCGAAGAACTCGACGCGGCCGAAGTGATGAAGAGATGGCCGCCATGGCGCTTGCCCGACGACGTCACGGCAATCTTCCAGGAGCAATCGGGTATCGCTATGGCCGCTCGTGCCAACCGGGCTCATCGCAGGATGGCGATCGACAACGGGGCAACCCTGATCGATTCCGCTCCTGTCACTTCGATCCGGGAGGTCGGCGGTGAGGTCGAAGTGGTGGCGGCTGACAAGGAGTATCGAGCCGAGACGCTGGTAGTGGCTGCCGGCGCCTGGTCCAACCGCTTGCTGTCCCATGTCGGTGTGGAGTTCCCCCTCGACGTCACCCTCGAGCAGGTTGTGTATCTCGACCCGATCGATGGGCCTGCCTTCCACCCATCCCGGTTTCCGATCTGGATATGGATGGACGTTCCGTGCTTCTACGGGTTCCCCATCTTCGGCGAACCGGCCGTCAAGGTGGCGTGGGACCGATGCGAGGTAGTGACCGACGCCGACACCCGCACCTTCCATCCCGATCCCGAAGCGACAGCCGCCATCGAGGCCTTCACCGATGAATATCTGCCCACGGCCAACGGAGGCGTCCGACTGGCCAAGACCTGCCTTTACACCCTCACTCCCGACCGCGACTTCGTCATTGATCGTGTTCCCGGCACCGACCGCATATTCACCGCCATCGGCGCCGGCCATGCGTTCAAGTTCGCTTCGTTGATCGGGCGACTTCTGTGTGACCTGTCCCAGGACGGGACGACGGATCTGGATCTCGCGCCCTTCGCCGCCGACCGGGCGATTCTGAAAGAGGAGAATCCGGTCCGGTCCTACATGGTTTGACCCCAAGGAACCGATCGCCACGGTGCGGTGGTGGTCGGCCGTTGCGGTGTTCCAATGTGTGGTGGTGTTGGCAGAGGAGTGTGAGGTTCCAGAGGGCGGTGGGTCCGCCGTCGGCCCAATGCCGCTCACGGTGGGCGTCGCACCATCGGGCCGGCCGGTCGCAGCCGGTGGGGTGTTGGCAGTGACGGTCACGGGCGTTTAAGGCTCGACGCATGGCGGCGGGGACGGTCCTCGAGGCCCGGCCGATGTCGAGGGTTTGGGAGTCGGGTCCGAAGACGATGCGGCTGATGGTGCAGTCACAGGCATAGCGGCGGACCTGTTCAGGGGTCAACACGTGTCCGTTCATCGTTTCGTGGGTGCCGCCACCATGGCCTTGGAGGGCGTCGAGGTCGGTGAGGACGACAACGTGCGGTTTCTCCGTCCCCGATGCCTCACCCGAGTCGAGGAACGAACGGGCCAGGTCGGCCAAAGCGTCGGCTCGCCGCTGGCGGCCGGTCCTGGGGTCGTCTCCAGAGGATGGTGGGGGCATGGCGCCGTCTAAAGCGGTCAATATGAGGTCACCGGTGACCGGGTCGAAGAGACCGTCGATCTTGACCATCCCCTCAAACGTCCGGGAGGCGTGGAGATAGCGGCGTTCCTCCAACTCTTCGACGGTGGCGTCACAGCCGGGTCCGTCGACTGCCGCCTTCCAATACTCGACCAGCCTCCGGGTGTCGGCCACGGTGAGGGGGGAGGCGGCGTTGACCAGCATCACCTCGGCCGAAGCCAACTCTTCGGTGAGATGGTCGGGAATATGGGTGAACACCTGGACCTGATCAAACGACAAGTCATCCGTTTCCAACGCTTTGGCAACAAACGGAAGAGCAGGGAGCCGGTGGGAGAGGGTCACCGCCCGTTGCGCCCGGGCCCCCGACATCCGACAACGATCCTTCAGAAAAGCGGTCATCGACGTGTGACCCTCCAAAGCAACCACATCGGACTGTTCCAAGTGGGCTACCCGGCGGGTCCACTCCACCTCTAACCCGTCCACCAGGCGGCGCAACTCCACCACCCGACCAGCCAACTCATCGACATAGACGTCGGACAGATCCTCACCACGCAGCACCATCAGAATCTGAACAAGGTCGTCGATAACCGCGCCCACAACCATTCCAACCCACCCTTGATCGGAGGGGACCAGTCGGGGCGCTGGCCA
>JANMST010000005.1:0-6453 GCA_031389635.1 Acidimicrobiia bacterium
CGTCAGCAGCTTCTTGGTGCTGCAGGACTACATAGGGGACCTGGTGTCGGAACCTGAAGTGGTCCGGCATCTCCTGTTCGGCCTGTCCGTCCTGGCCGTTCCTCTAGCCATCGGCGTCGCCGTGTTGCGCTACCGCCTCTATGAGATCGATCGGATCATCTCGCGGACGGTGTCGTACACCCTCGTGGTCGTCATGTTGGCGGTGGTTTTCTTCGGGGTGGTGACAGTGTTGACCTCGTTGTTGCCGGCGGAGTCCGACCTGGCGGTGGCCGGTTCGACTTTGGCGGTGGCGGCGTTGTTCAACCCGCTGCGGAGATGGGTCCAGGCCTGGGTGGACCGCCGGTTCAACCGGTCCCGGTATGACACCCAGAAGGTGATGGACGCTTTTTCGGATTCGTTGCGGGATCGGGTCGACCCCGATGGGGTGGTCGAGGGTTGGGTGGGAGCGGTCTCTGAGACCATGCAACCCTCACTGGTGGCTGTGTGGATAAGGGGAAGGAGTTGACATATCGGATGTCGAAGACCCTGGCTATCAGCATGACCTGCGTCAGCGTGGCTCTTCTCGTGGCGGTGATCCTCATGTTTGAGGGCCTACCGGATTCGTGGGATGCGGCGACCGTGATCGTCTTCTCGGTTTCGGGGGCATTCATGGCGGCACGCGTGCCTGGCAAACAAGCCGCCCGATCGATCTGCATAGAAGATTTCAAAGTCAGAACGAGACCCGATCGGCTGTGAATGCGACACCGTCACGTCCATTAATAATCAGACGTACGACACCCCCACCACGTTCCATTACATCAGCCCGGGTCGATGACAGGCAGCTTTGAACCGAGCGCCGAGGGGCCGATCGGTGCGCTGGAGAATGTAGGCGAGATCGAACAGATTCGGTGATCGGTGCGGTGTTTAGGTCGCGCCGGAACTAGCTCTCGGAGCCGTATGCAGAGGTGCCGATGTATTGGTTGGGGCAGCGGCTTTCGAGCGATAGGCGATGATCGCGGTAGCTACGCTCGCTGGGTGGACCTTCTTCATCGGGCAATAGCGCCGGCGATTAGTAGTAGACGCAAGGCGGCAGCCGTCGACCCGGCTTGCGCCACATCGCTCGCGTCGGGCAACCGCCCCCATCGGCCCTTCGTGCGCCCGGTTAGATCCGCGATGCGACCGCGCGGATTGCGGTAGCGACTGCTGCGGAACGCCCAGGCGTCCGGTCAGGCCTGTCTGGACGTGCTTGTCCACCTCCGCCACTCCTCCGGCTCCAGAAGCCACACGTCGTCATATGGCCGAATTAGCACAATTACGACCTCGCCCAGCAGGTCTGGTTGCGATTTCTAACCAGCACGGCGGTCGCCGCTCTTGAACAGGGCTTGGCCGAAGGGGAGGAGGGACGACTCATCCGGGACAAATCGGAGTGGCGGTACCCCGCCATCACCTGGCTCCTACCGGACCGAAACCCCTCTCAAGACCGGCCGATTGCGGCTGGCCGATTCGAGAGAGCTGGGCTCAGCTGCGGTCCTCGATGACGTCGAGGTTGTAAAAGGTTGACGGCCCATCACCGAGCGCCATCATCTTTTCCGAAAACTCCTGCGTCACCGGCAGGTTCGAGTTCTCCATCGCCGACTCGTAAGAGTCGAAGAACACGATATTGAAATAGCGACCCGGGTTGTCGCGGTCCTCACACATCACCCGTCGACGAGCCTTCGAGTCGGCGCCCACGGCCGCCTCCCACTCGTCACCGACCTGGCGCATCTCGTCGACCTTCGAAGTGCGGAACTCGATGATCTGAACAAATCCCATATCGGACCTCCGTCGCTGAGTGTGCCATGAGGCTACGCCCTCTCAATCGCCAACAGCAAGTCCCCCCACCTCGGGTATGGCTAGGAAGCCTTGGCTGAGCGGCGTCCGCCCTTCGTTTTGACTTCGCCCAGGCGGCAGCTCTCGCATTCGGCCACCACCGACGACAGCGTGGTACACGAGGCGGTCGGGCGCCCGCCACCTCCAACGCACAGCACGGCCAATATGAGCGGCTTGCCCCTCGACGTAGAGAGAGCCCTACCGATCCGGCTCGCATCGCCAGGGCCACCTTTGACTTTTTCGCACCCCTCCAATTTCACTGTCAGCCACCCTGTCAGCCTGGTGACCGAGGACCTGTCAGCCCTAGAGACGGGAACATGGAATGAACCTCTCTGCCGGCTATGTCGCGACCGAGACGACGTCGCCGATGTCGTTCTGTGCCCAGTTAGGAGGGGGATCGCCCACCGACGTTTGTTCGGTGCGGCTTTCGACAGTCAGTAGCATTCGGCCTCGACTTGCCACAAGCCGATGTCAGAAACCCTGTCGCCCGGATGAGAAACACCCTGTCATCAGCGTTCCGGACGTGGATTCAAGCTTCATAGCCTCCCTCCCCTCAGGAGATTCAGGACAGGCTGATCTTCTTTGATCCACGTTTCGGTGGTCTCAACTGCGAGCCGCTCGCACCCATACGCTTGCAATTTCCGGCTGCATGGTTTGATGGGCTATTTGCACCAACTCCCGGCCCAACTCCGACAGGTCCACCTGACTCGACAAGCGCCGGGACAACGCCTCCATCGTCACCTGGGCATCAAAACGTGACCGGTTGAATCTCCGATCCACCGCAGTCTGAATTCTCCGTCGCAACGGGTTGAACAACGCCGCCACCAACAACGTCGACCCCGCCACCGCTAACTCTCCCTCCAAGGGCAACAGGTTCCGCAACACGAACACGGCCCCCAGATACAACACCACCAAAACCGCTGTCACCAAACCATAAGACACCGTCCTCGAAATGATCCGATCGATCTCATAGAGGCCGTGACGGGTGACCGCGATGGCAATGGCGGCGGCGGTCCCATTTCCCCAAAGTGGAAACACCACCACCGTAGGGTCGATGCCGCCGGCCCCGACGACCTGTCCTTCGACGACGTTGGCCAGAAGAAAGAGTATCGGAAAGGTCCCCACTGTGGTCAGAAACCAGCGGAACTGTTGCCTTTCAATGCCGCGGGACCGCCGAAAACGCACAAACAGGTCGAGCACCGCAACCACGGCCAGCAAAGCCAGGACCGTACCAAGGAACGAAATTATCGGATTGAGGAACTGCTCAGCCCCGGGGATCCCGAGCGGGTTGTAGGGCGGGGTGTCGCCTTCCACCGGACCGGGTCGCAACCCAAATGAAATCATATCCAAAGCCGCAACGGATAGGAACGCACGGGTTAGGAAACGTCCCAGCCTGGTTGTGGCCGACCCGGTTGGATAAAGCAACACCAGGACCACGGCCAGGGTCACCGGAACCACAAACGTCCAGGCGGTCAGCCAGGCGGCAAGTCGACCGAAGGGTACCGATCCGGGTTGTGTTACCAGGGCATAGCGGCCGTATGAGCCGGCAAATACGACCAAGCCCAAAGAGAAGGTAATGCCGCACAGGGTCCAACCGATCCGGTTCGATGGTCGGGTGGACGCCAACAGGGCGCCGACCAGGCCGAATCCAACCCACGATGACATCCAGACGATTCCGGCCAGCACACTCTCGGTCGGATTGGTCGTGGAGATCGGCGGGTTCCGGGTCGACAACGCCGCCGCTACCCCCATGCCCATCAGCCCGAGGATCCACATGGTCCAACTCAAGAGTGCTGCTCGCCTGCGCGTCACTTGCTCGCCCCGCGTACCTGGATAGCGACGCCGGCCGGCTGCTTGGTCAACCTCGGCCCAGCCACCGACAACGCCACGATCAACGGATCATCGGTAATAGTCCACCTGAGCGGTAATAGTCCACCTGAGCGCCTCAAGTGCGGACTCGGCGACGTCCGACCGATCGACAGGCACCATGGCGACAAACAGCAGACGCTTTCGCAAATGGCTGGCCAGGATCCGCCCCTCCTCCTCGGCTCCCAGCTCCTCGGGTGTCTTTCTTAAGTGTGCGCACATAGGGGGCGTGCCACCGGCAGATAGTCCTACGGCTGCCTCCCGTCGCTGCGCCCGCCGACCAGATCCCCTGTTCATCTGAGAGATCGAAAGCGTCTGATTTCTGTGCGTCGGTGTAGTGGGTCTTCATGGATTGCATTCGCTGTGCATAGTTATTGCGCCGCGGACCGGTGATTTGTTACCTGGTCGGAGTCTAAGGGCGGGATCGACCCGGCTTCCACAGCCCGGGCCCTCGACCTCGATCAAAACTGTGCGACCAGGTGGTGGTCGCCTCAGGGACGCGGGAGACGGAGCTGGCAAGCTGCTCGAAAACACTTACCGGCACATCAACATCGCCCTGGTCAAGGAGCTGGCGATCCTCGCTCACGAGCTGGGGATCGACATCTGGGAGGTGATCGGGCTGGCGGCCACGAAGCCGTTCGCCCGCCGCATCCAGGATGTGGGGGCGGTGCTGTCCTATTGGGACCCGTACGTGCCCATGTTCGAGGTCGACGGTTTATGCATGACACGGGTGGACGACCCGGTGGCGGGGGCCGGGGGCCGCCCACCTGGCTGTCCTGCTCACCGCCCACCCCCAACTCGACATCCCCGGTGTGGCGGAGTTCGCCCAGGCGCTGCTCGACCCGCGGGGTAGTGACTCCAGGCCTGGCCGAGCGGCTGTGACACCTTGACCTCGGAATCTCCCATAAGGTGATTTGACCTTGGTTTGATATGACCCCGGCCGACTTCACAGGTCCCTAAGAACCTGAGAAAACCCACGCAAGTTTTCCCTTGGTTCGCTCGGCGGGGATTGAACCCGCGTGCTTCGGGTCATAACCGCGATTGGCCCGGAGTCGCTGATCTGGGGAATTCCACAAAACACCTGTTCAAGCAAGCCGGTGATTCTCATCGTTTCGCGATCTTTCCCCTCCCATCGGATCCCATCGCGTGGTGGACTCGCGATGCAGTGATCAGGCTCACATCGCTAGTGCCACCTTTGCTTTTTCGCACCCCTCCAATTCCAGTGTCAGCCATCCTGTCAGCTAATGACCGTGGACCTGTCAACCCGGGGACGGGTCAGTCAGGTCTACACCCTTCACAGCAGCATTGCGCATCCAAAACGCGTCGTGGGATTGATCGACCGAAGGAACTCGTGGGGGAGACTCGTCAAGTCTGAGCCCTGCGGACTCAAACCATATTCCGGGGTTAGGACTCCTTTCGGAGGAATACCGGGTCCGGCCCCCCTCCTTCAGAACTCGACGATGCCAGCTGAGCCGTCGACGACTATGGAGTCCCGTCGGCGATCTGAAGGGTCGCATCCAAGGCGCCGTTGACGAGGGGGATGCCGAATTCGCGAGCCACAATGGCGGCGTGGGAGAGGGGACCTCCTACCTCGGTGACCGCGGCCGCCGCGATCGCTAGTAAGGGTGTCCAGATGGGGGAGGTGGCATGCGCCACCAATACATTGCCCGACTGGAAGTGCTGAAATCGGCTGGTCCTCTGACAACCCTGGCGATTCCACGGGCCTGCCCTGGGCCGGCAGGCGTTCCGACCAGAACACGGCGGCCGTCGCGGTTGCGGACTCCGCGTTCGAGCAGCTGGGCGCGCATCTCGGCCGGAACCATCTTCATCATCGGGTCGTCCGTCCATGCAGGATCTGAGGCGGTGGGATGACGGGTGGCGGTGCGATGCGAACCTGCCGGTATCGTTCGAGCCGTCGGGAATCGACCTTCTCTCTCAGGACGCTATCGCCTCCCCAGAGTTCGCCGCGCTCGAGGGCGTCAGCAGTCTTCTCACCCCCAAAAAGCAGGGTGAGTGGACGCCGATAGGGTGATGGCATGCGGTACCGGCACATCGCGATCTTCGTTCCGGAGCTATACAGCGCCGAGGGGTACTACCGCGAGATCTTCCAACTCGACGTGATCGTAAGGGAAGCCCGGGTCGGCCGCGGCTTGGAAGAATGGGCTCAGCTTCCCCGCGACAAGGGATGGGCCGACGCCGAGGCGGCTGGCATTGAGATGGGCATGGTCGCCCTCGGCCGGGACGACTTCGTCCTCGCCCTCTTCACCGGCGAGCCCTCCCCCGTCCAGGTCTATGCCATCGGGGTGGTCGTGACCGAAGCCGAGATGGCCGGGGTGGCGTCACGGTTACCCGATGACACCAGGATCCTCGGATCCGAGCCGAACTGGCTCGACTTCATCGATCGCCACCAATTCCATTGGCAGTTGGCAACTGGCTCAGAGTTCAGGGGCAGCGGTGACCGAAACGGCCTCTGGCTCAACGTGTGACCCTTGGCCAGCGGGGGCGGCATCAGACCTGATACCGATCGACCGCCTACAATCGTTGCTACGACCAAAACTCGTCAGTAGTGGCCTGGTCGCCCGGATGGAACCAGGTCTCGACAACCTTCCCATCCCGGATGTGGAACACCTGGACTGCGTTGTCGTCGAGGCTCTTACCGCCGCGCTGGGCGGTGTCGTGGGTTAGGGCAACGCCGTGCTCGTTGTTGGCCAAGATGTCGTGCACCTCCACCTTCAAAGT
>JANMST010000066.1:0-2406 GCA_031389635.1 Acidimicrobiia bacterium
CAATCGTGGCTCCGTACTCGGGTGCCATGTTGGCGATGGTTGCCCTGTTCGCCACCGGCATGTCGTCGAGGCCCGGTCCGAAGAACTCGACGAACTTGCCTACGACACCTTTGGCTCGCAACATCTCCGTCACCCGGAGCACCAGGTCGGTGGCGGTGGCGCCCTCGCTGAGCCTGCCCGTAAGACGGAAACCGATCACATCGGGCAGAAGCATCGAAATCGGCTGGCCGAGCATGGCTGCTTCGGCTTCGATCCCACCGACACCCCAGCCGACCACACCGAGGCCGTTGATCATCGTCGTGTGCGAATCGGTGCCAACCAGCGAGTCCGGGAACAGCCACTGACCATCGTCCCAAACGACGTGGGCCAGATACTCAAGGTTGACCTGATGGACGATTCCAGTCGCGGGCGGAACCACCCGGAAGTTGGTGAAGGCTCCCTGGCCCCACTTGAGAAATTCGTACCGCTCCTGGTTTCTCTCGAACTCCCGTCGGCTGTTGATGACGAGGGCGTCGGGTCGGTTGAATGCGTCCACCTGCACCGAATGGTCGATGACGAGGTCCGATGCCACCCCCGGGTTGATCTTCATCGCCGCGGTGGTGTTGCCGGTCATCCGGACGATGGCCGAGCGCATGGCTGCGAGGTCGACGATCGCGGGGACGCCGGTGAAGTCCTGAAGGACGACCCTCCCGGGGATGAACGGGATCTCGATCTCGCCTACGTGGCGGGCGTCGTAGGCAGTGATCTTGTCCACGTCTGACTGGTGCACGAGCCTGCCGTCGAGTTTGCGCAGGGCGGCCTCCAGCAACACACGGATCGAGTAGGGGAGCCGATCAATCCCCTCCAGGTCCGTCAAGGAGGCGATCCGGCGCTCGCCAAGAGGAGTGTTCAGGGTCGTAGTTGCCATTGAGTACGAGTGTACTTTCGACCCCACGCCGTCCTCCCGGACTTGATCAGCGAAGCCGGTCAAAGGTTGCGGCGGATCGAAAGACGGTGAGATGTTTCGGGCTCTACCGCCGGATCGACACCGGGACCCGAGTGACGCAGTCCTCGTCGAGCATGGTGTGGGGAATCATCACCGGCAGGCAGTCCTGGCGGAGCACCCCCATGATCCCGGCGACCATGCCCCGGTCGAGGGAGCACACGACTTCGGGATGGCCGGTGGCTGCCTCACCAAACGGGCAATGACTGGTAACCAAACGCTGACCCTCGGGGTCGGCGCTAACCTCGAAGCCGACGCCGCCCATTACCTTGGCCAGGGCCTGCACCGCTCCTTCGTAGCCCGGGTCGTCGGGAGTGCCGAGGGATTCGGCCAACTCCCGCCCATATTCACGTCCGACCTTCTCGGCCACATCGGCGATACCTTCGGGCTCCAGATCGTCGAGCACGCGCACCAGCAGTTCGACCAGCAGGTCATAACGGCGGCCGGGGTGGATCGAAATTGATTTGGAGGTGGCCTCGTAGCACTTGGCGGGTCGTCCCGCCCCCGGTCCGGTGCGGCCATTCCTCCGCTGGTGAGTGATGCGGACGTATCCCTCCTCGGCCAGTTTGTCGAGGTGATGACGGGCAACATTGGGATGAATAGCGAAGAGTTCGGCGATGAGTCCGCTGGTCATGGGCTCGGCCGACTGCCTGACCGCCAGATAGATTCCGCGACGGGTTGGATCACCCAGCGCCGCCGCCAGGTCACCGATGCTGCGGTCGAGACCGCTCGAATCGATCGAGGAAAGGCTCATCTCCACTTGAAACTATAGTGACCAGGCCCTTCTAGCCACTACCTGCGTAGGGGATACAGTGCCCGTTTCGGATGACCAAAGACGCGCTATCGAGGCCGTAATCGACCCGCTTCTGGGTCGAAGCATCGGTGAATTGGCAATGGTCGCCGGGGTTGAAAAGGGCTTGCTGGGCGGCGTCAAGGCCCTGGTTCTCCTTCCGGTGCCCAACTATCCGTATCAGGACGAACTGCGCCGGCGAATTGCGTCCGCGGTCGGCGAGAAAGTGACCGTCGAGACCGGGGTCATGGACGATGACGCCCGAACGGCGATGATGATCCGCCTGCGCGATTCCGGGGGTCCAAGGGTCGGTCAGGGTGGTTCCCCGACGCGGGTGATCGCGGTTTCCTCGGGCAAGGGCGGCGTCGGCAAGTCGTCGGTGACCACCAACCTCGCGGTTGCCTTGAGTCGTTTGGGCAAGAGCGTGGGCGTCATCGACGCCGACATCTGGGGTTTCTCAATACCGAAGATGCTTGGGATCACCGACGGTCCCGTAGTCATCGACCAATCGATCATCCCCCCGACTGCTTACGGGATAAAAGCCATGTCGATGGACTACTTCGTGCCGGAGGACAAGGCAGTGGTCTGGCGAGGACCCATGCTGCACAAGGCGATCGAGCAGTTCCTCACCGAC
>JANMST010000082.1:0-10846 GCA_031389635.1 Acidimicrobiia bacterium
GGTTTGGGTAAAGCTCCGGGTTTAGTTGGGTCCCCCCCCCCCGCGGGGTTTTTTTTTTGTTGTTTTGCGGGCCCCCCCTGCTGTTGGGGGGTCCCTGCCCCCCCGCGGCCACCCCGAGGGGGGTGTGAGAACTTCCGGCGCAGGCGAACCGGCTGATCGCCGCCGGTTCGTCTCGTCGAGCCTCAAACCTCCCGGGCTATCAGGTCCCACAGCCGATCCACATGTGACTGCCTCGTCCAGGTCTGGCCGATCGAAACGCGGATGAACGACTTTCCATCGATGACCGACGGTGTCACGTAAGAGTGGCCCGAGTCGTTGATGACCTTCGCCAGCCGGGCACTGGCTTCGTCGCCGTCCACGTGCCGGAAGCACACAAGCGAGAACGGCACCGGAGCGACCAACTCCAGGTTTTGATGGCCGCCGACCCGCTTCGAGAACTCCTGGGCAAGCCGGACATGCTCCCGGATCATCGACCGGAGCCCTTCCGCTCCATACGCACGCAGCACCCACCACAGCTTCAGAGCCCGAAAGCGCCTTCCAAGTGCGACATGCCAGTCGCGGTAGTCGACCACTTTCGTCGAACCGGCCGCGGCACCTCGAAAATACGGCGCGAGGATGCTCATCGTCGCCAGGAGGGGAGCGCGATCGGCGACATAGAAGACGGAGCAATCGACGTTCGTCAGCAGCCACTTGTGAGGGTTGAAGACGTAGCTATCGACGAGTTCGAGCCCGGGTTGGTGCTCACGGAACTCAGGGCAGATCATCGCGCTCCCGGCGAAGGCGGCATCGACGTGGTGCCAGATTCCGTGACGCCGGGCGATCGCTCCGATGGCTTGCACCGGATCAACGGCTGTGGTTCCGGTGGTGCCAACGGTCGAGCACACAAACGCCGGCACCAGACCCTCCGCCAGGTCGGTGGCGATGGCCGCCTCGAGTTTCTTCGGGTCCATCGCGAACGAGGAATCGACGTCCACGGTTCTGATATGCCGGTACCCCGCCACCCTGGCGCCCTTCTCGATCGAGGAATGAGACTGCGAACTCGTGTAGGCGACGATGCTGTCGAGACTTGCGTGGTCCGACTTGATATGGCGGGCGACCACCAATGCCGTGTGGGTTGAATCCGAGGCAGTCGTTTGGATGACCCCTCCGCCCGGCCCCGCCATCCGCCAGGCGGACGGAAGGCCGAGCAGTTCGACCAGCCAATCCAGCACCCTCATCTCGATCTCGGTCGACACCGGGCTGGTCGACCACACCATCCCTTGCTGGCCGAGCCCGGAGGCCGCCATTTCGGCCAGGATCGCCGGTGGTGAGATGTTGCCCGGGAAGAATGCGAACCAACCTGGATGCTGCCATCCGGTGAGGCCCGGCTTCACCACCCTGTCGAGATCGGCGAAAATCTCGTCGAACGGCTCCGCCGTTTCCGGAGCGTGGTCAGGAAGGAGGGCCATGATGTCGCCCGGTTTCACGTCGGGGGCAATCGGCAGGTTCTCGACTTCGCCCATGTAGTCGGCTACCCAATCAACCACCTGGTAGGCCCGGCGCCGGAACTCCTCAGCCGTCATATGGCCGGGCGGCTCTCGATCACTTGGCGTGCGAACAGAATCTGACATTGGGACATGGAAGCAGGGCGGATGGTTAGCTTGCAGTCGATGGACTTCAACTTTCCCGGCGCCGACGATCCCCGGCGAGAGGTAGTCCGTCGTTGGTTGGAGACGCATCCGTCGCCGACTCCGAGAGATCTGGCCGATGCCGGATACGTCGCGCCGGCCTGGCCGACCCCATGGGGATTGAAAGCCGATCCGATTCACCAGCTGATCCTGAATGATGAACTCGAGGCGGCGGGCATCGACCCCCACCACCACAACCCGATCGGCATCGGTTGGGCCGGTCCCACCATCCTCGCCGCAGGGGACGACTGGCAGAAGGAGCGGTTCCTGTGGCCGCTTTTGCACGGCGAGGAATTCTGGTGCCAGTTGTTCTCTGAGCCGGGTGCCGGATCCGATCTCGCCGGTCTATCCACCCGGGCCGAGCGGGATGGAGAAGACTGGATCGTCGACGGCCAGAAGGTCTGGACCACATGGGCGGGCGAGGCCGACTACGGAATCCTTCTCGCCAGGACCGACCCGGCTGCTCCCAAACATCGGGGCATCAGCTACTTCCTCTGTCCGATGCGTCAGGACGGAATCGAAGTGCGCCCGATCAAAGAGATGACGGGGCGCTCTCACTTCACCGAGGTGTTCTTCGATGGAGCCCGCATCCCCGCCAACCATCTTGTAGGTGGGGAGAACCAGGGCTGGCGCCTCGCCAAAATTACCCTCGGCAATGAGCGGGTGTCGTTATCGACGGGCGGGGTTCTCTGGGGCATGGGCCCGACAACGGCGACGGTGCTCAACGATCTCAAAGGGAAGCTCGACTCGATCGGGCGCGATCGGGCGGCATTGATTCATATCGAAGGAGAGATCCTGCGACTGCTCGGGTATCGGGTCGTGTCGAACCTGATCGCCGGGCGATCGCCGGGCCCCGAAGTTGCGGTCAAGAAGCTGCTGGCCGATCGCCATGGCCAGAACGTCGTGGAATTGGCGAGGGACACGATGGGTGCCGGCGGTCTCTTGACGCCCGAGGGCGAGTCGTCGTGGGCCTATCTCTTCGCCCGGGCGCTCACGATTGGGGGGGGCACAACGGAGGTGTTGCGAAACGTGGTTGCCGAACAGTTGTTGGGCCTTCCCAAAGACAGCTAAGCGGAATGGCACCGGGCCACCCGCTCATGAGCGGTCAGACGGCCTAGTCGGTGACAGCATCGGGGGCGAGGAGGTCGTGAACCACCCGGCATATCTCGTCCACCACCGGACCGGAACCGGAATGGAGGACGATCGGATTCTGCAGCCCCTGGAGTTGCACCATCACGGCCCGCGAGAGGACCGACACATCGCCATCCCGAAGTTTGCCGGCGGCGATCCCGAGCCTGACGAAGCGGCCGATGATCGCCAACTGCTCATCACCCCGGCGCTTGTAGACCTCGACGACCTCGGGCGAATCCGGTAGACGTGCAATTGCCAGACGGACCACCCGGGCGTCCTGGGTGAAGTGCTTGACCACGGTTCGAACCAAGCGCCGGGTTACAGACTCGAGCCCTTCTTCGAGAAGTCTCTCGATGCTGAGGATGCGCGCAACCTCTGCGCCGATCTCGCCGAGGGCGGCGTTGAAGGCAGAAGCCAGCAGGGCATCCTTTGACCCGAAGTAGGTGTACAGCGTGGCGGGGGAAACCCCGGCGGTCTCGGCCACTGCTTCCGGCAGCAGCACACCGTTGCGTCTCACCGAGTCGCGGGCAGCGTCGATCAGACTCTGATGAGTGGCCCGGGTCTTGCGGGTGGCGGGAACCGTAGGCACGGAGCGAGAGACTACCCGGTACAGACGTTGGGTCCAATTGCTATTATGAAAACTAGAGGTGCCCTCTATCAATCTCCCCCTTGTGTCGATCGGGGTCGAATCCGGTTCTGCCACTGCGGATCTGCGTCAGGCTGCAGCCCGACTGGCAGAGATCGCCCGGGACAGCGCTATCGAGAGCGAACGGAACCGGCGGGTGTCTCCTGAGTTACTAGATGTCCTTCGGAACGAAGGTCTCGGAGGCGCGGCGGTGCCATCGGCGGTGGGGGGGAGGGACATCGATCCTCCGGCTCTGCTCGGTCTCATCGAAACCGTGAGCGGCGGAGACGGATCGGCCGGCTGGGTCACGATGATCTACCTCACCTCCTCGGTGGCCGGCCACTACCTCGACCCCCTTGGTCTCGAGGAGGTCTTCGCCAATGGACCCGGTTCCCTCACGTCGGGGGTGCTGGCCCCACGGGGCACGGCCAAGAGAGTCGACGGCGGATACATCGTGACGGGCACGTGGCCCTTCGCCTCGGGTTGCATCGACGCCTCATGGATCAGCGTCGGGGCCATGGTCGATGAGTCGGCCCGGTTGAGCTTCTTCTTGCCACGGAATGAGGTCGGGATTGTCGATACCTGGGATGTGATGGGTCTGCGGGCGACTGCATCTCACGATGTGACAGTCGACAATCGTTTCGTCCCCGATAGCCGCGTCTTTGATCTGACGGGTCCCTCTCGCACCCGGGAGACGATCGCGCGGATCCCCGTGTTTGGTCTGCTCGCGGCCGGGATCGGGGCGGTCTCCCTGGGCATCGCCAGAGCTGCGATCGACGAGGCCGTCGACCTCGCCGGAGCCAAGGTCCCGACCGGATCGAAGCGGCGCCTGATCGATCGTCCGGCTGTTCAGGAAGCAATCGCCCGGGCCGAGACGATGGTCGCCGCGGCCCGGTGCTACCTCCTCGCCCTGGCGTCGCCGGGTCCCTCGGTTTCGATAGAAGACCGAGCTCGTCTGCGGATGGCGGCAACATTCGCAGTCTCGATGTCGCGCGAGGCAGTCGATTTGATGTACACGGCGGCCGGCGGAAGCTCTCTCTACACGCGGTCGCCACTGCAGCGACAGTTCCGCGATATCCATGCTGCCACCCAGCACATGATGGTCGCCCAGCCCACCTGGGAGCTGGGGGCCAAGGCCCTGCTGGGAATCGAGTCCGACACCTCGTCTCTATGACCTCACCCGGCAATTGGGGTCGGCCAGTGCCTGCCGGCGCCGTTCTTCCTTTCTGGCTCGACCGTCCTCCCGCAGAAGCCCTCGAGGTTGCCGCCAATGCGTCCCGGCTCGGTTACCCGGAGATTTGGATCGGCGAGATGCTCCATTTCGACGCATTCGCATTGGCTGCTTCGGTGGCTGCTTCCACCGAACACTCAACCATCACCGTTGGGCCGCTGGCGATTGACCTGCGCGATCCAGTCGCGCTGGCGATGGGCGTCGCATCGATAGCTGTGCTCGGCGGTCGCCCGGCCCGGTTGGCGGTTGGTGCCTCCAGTCCGGCTGTCGTGCAGCGCTGGCATGGACGCCGTTGGACCGGTCAGGTCACGAAGATCGAAGAAGCCGTCCTCCTCATCCGGTCGGTCCTGGCAGGCGAACGGACCGCCCACCACGGGACCCACTTTCAATCCGGAGGTTTTCGTTCCGCCCTGGGCCAGCAGACAGCTCACATCACCGTGGCAGCCTTGGGGCCGCGGATGACGGCAATGGCTGGTCGATGTGGAGATCGGGTGGTTTTGAATCTCGTGTCCGCGAGCCAGGTCGCGGCTGCTGCCCGGTCGGTTCAGGTTCCTGTTGCAGTCTGGGTGGTGGCAGGGGTCGACCCGACCGAGGAAGGCTGGGTCCAGATACGCCGCCACATTGCGCTGTACCTGGGCGCGCCCGGATATGCCGCTGCGCTGGCCGCGGCAGGACTGGGCGACCTGGTTGAGGCAGCCCGAGCAGGCACTGCGGTCTCTGACCTCGCTCGGCTGGTCACGCCCCGTCATCTGGAATCCGTCGCCGCCCTCGGAACCAAGCAGGAGGTGATCGAGCGGTTGGCCCGCTACGAAGTAGCCGGAGCCGAGGTCATGGTGGTCCCAATCACAGCCGGCGACAACGGCGGCCTAAGAACGCTGACCGCCCTAGCGAACCAGTAGACCGCGGTGAGGATTCTGGGTTGTCCCCCTGCTTGCGGGGGGACCGATCGCCGCTTTGGGCGATCGAGGGGGGTGGGCGAACTCCGGTCGCAGTCGAACTCGAAGGCCGCCGCCGGTTCGTCTCGCTCCTCTTCATACTGGCATCCTCTCGGCGGCCAGTTCGAACAGCCTGGCTGCTCCCTCGCCCATTCGGGCGAACCGCTCGTCCTTGGTTTGGCCCCGCAGCCATCTGATGAAGATCTGCTGCAAGACCACAGCGACCTTCCAGGTTCCGAATACCAGATACCAATCGAATCCTGAGAGGTCGCGCCCGGTTCGCTCGCCATATCGTTTCAGAGCTTCAGGCCGTGTCATGAAACCCGGCACCGTTGTCGGCATCGGGTTCAGCGAGGCGGGGACCTCATCGGCTGCGTACCAGACCGAGAGTACGGTCCCGAGGTCGGCCAGCGGGGTCTCCCCGGGTGCACATGTCCCAGTCGTAGACCGCCACGCAGCGGCCCGGATCGTTGAAGTCGACCGCCATGTTGTCGAGGCGCCAGTCGTTGTGCAGCAGCGTGGGAGCGTTTGAGGTCGGGATTCGGCGGGCGACCCACTCGCCGACGCGATCAGCGGTCGGGTTGTCTTCGTGGCGGGCTCCGTGCCAGCGCTCCATCCATCCCGCCACCTGCCGTTCAAGGAAGCCGTCGGGGCGACCTAGGTCGTCGAGACCGCATGACGCTGGATCGACGGCATGGAGGTCGGCGAGAGTGTCGACGACGACTTCGGACAGCCGACGGTTAGCCAACTCATCCTCTCCACCGCCGAATCGCACGGGCACCCCGTTGCGAACGACAACTCCATCGCGCCTCTCCATGACAAAGAACGGCGCTCCGATCACCGACTCGTCATCGCACAACACGTGGGCTCTCGGCGCCGGCGGAAACGCCCGCCACAGCCGGGACAACACCCGGTACTCACGAGCCATGTCGTGGGCCCCGGGAGCGATCGGACCCAGTGGGGGCCGACGGAGGACGTACTCGGCATCTGGATAGGTGAGCAAATAGGTGAGATTGGCGTGACCGCCGGAGAATTGTCGGACGCCGGGACTACCGTCCGCTCCCTCGAGTTTCCCCGTCAGGAACCCGGTAAGACGCTCGACATCTAGCTTCTCGTCGGCTCGCACGTCAATCAGATCGGGCGCATCCACCGATTTCAGGGTAGGCAGTTATTGTCGGGACATGTCGCAGACCCAGAGTCAAGAGCAAGGAAAGACCGGCGATCCGTTCGAGATCGCAGACCAGTTCGTCGACGATGTCGTGGCGCATTTCCCGCAGGTCGGAACTTCGATCGGCGCCCGCGGGTCCGATCATCTCTGGAACGACTACAGCCCGGCCGGAGACGCAGCAGCAGTGGATTTGGCCCGTGAATACCGGCGACGATTCGCCGAGCACCTCGATCACCCTGACCAGTGGCAGCGGCACGCGGCCCGGGTATGTCACGCGTTTCAAGTCGAGGTCGAAAAGTCATACGACCTCGGGCTGAGGTATCTGAGCATGCGGCACACAAGCGGGATCATGGATTCGATCCGTGACGTGTTTGACGAAATGAACACCTCGACCGAGGAAGGCTGGGCGAATGTCGCCGCCCGCCTCGAGACCGCCGACCAACCGGTGGCAGGAGCGATCGCCACCTACGAAGAGGGACGGCGTCACGGGATCGTCTCGGCCCGAGTTCAGGTCGAGTCCACTGTCGAGCAAGCTCGTCATCTAGCTGGGCCCCAGTCGAAGTGGTTGGGCTTCGCCCGCTCGGCCGAGAAGGCCACCAAACCGGAGGTGGCGCAACGCGTTGCCAGCGCCGTCGACCACGCCAGGGCGGCCATCGTGGGACTGGCCGACTATCTCGAGTCCGATTATCTGCCTGACGCAACCGATATCGATGGCGTGGGAGCAGAACGCTACGTTGCCTCGGCCGATCGATTTCTGGGCTTGGAGATCGATCCGATCGAGACCTACGAATGGGGTTGGGAGGAGGTCAACCGGCTGCAACAAGCCATGATCGAGGCAGGCCGTGCTGTCGACCCGGACGTGTCGCTGAGCGAAGTCATCGAGCGCCTCGAAAGCGACCCCGCATATGCCGTCGCCAGCCAGGCTGAGTTCGTTGACTTCATTCAGCAGATCCAGGACCAGGCCCTGGGCCAGCTCGACGGGCTCCACTTCGATGTCGCTCCCGAGATACGCAAGGTGACCGTGAACCTGGTTCCACCGGGCTCCGCCCTCGGTGCTTACTACCTGGCTCCCACCGAAGACTTCTCGAGGCCAGGGGGTATCTGGTACTCGTTCGGGGACAAGCAGCAGCTGCCACTCTGGTCCGAAGTCTCCACGGCCTATCACGAGGGGTTTCCCGGGCACCACCTGCAGGTCGGGACCGTCATGACCCTCCGTGAGAATCTCTCCCGTGCCCACCGGTTACTGATCTGGTACTCGGGTATGGGAGAAGGATGGGCCCTCTACACCGAGCGATTGATGGATGAACTCGGGTATTTCGACCAGCCTCACTATTTGTTGGGCATGCTCGCGTCGCAGCAGTTGAGGGCATGCCGGGTCGTGATCGACATCGGGACTCACCTCGGCCTTCGCATCCCGGAGTCGGCCATCGTGTCGCCGGGTCAGATCTGGAGTTACGACTCAGCCGTCGAGACGCTTCACCGGGTGGCTGGCATACCGCTCGATGTGTCGCATTCCGAGGTCAAGCGATATCTCGGATGGCCGGGGCAAGCTATTTCCTACAAGGTGGGGGAGCGTCACATCCTTGCGATCCGCGAGGAGGCCCAGAGGACGCAGGGCTCTTCGTTCAATCTCAAGGAGTTCCATCGCACGCTGCTCGGCTGGGGCGACGTGAGGCTCGACTACCTCCAGGAGATCACCTCAAGCAACTCCGTGCTCTGATTGTCGTGGCGGTGTTCAGCAGCCGAATTTCTGGAGGGTCGGGTAGGGATTGACGGCCGGGCCGTCGCCGGGGCGCATCTCGAAGTGGAGATGGGGCCGGCTTCCGATGGCGTTGCCAGTGTCTCCCACCGTTCCCAACGCTGAGCCGGCGGCAACGTAGCCGTCGGTGCCACCCATGGTGTCCAGGTGGCTCCCTATGTAGGTGGTGCCGTCGTCCCCGTAGAGGCGGAACTGGAGACCGCCGATCGGTCCTTGCTGGAAAAGGACCGTCCCCGACACCGGTGCCAGCACGGGTGTTCCCCTCGATGCAAACAGGTCGTTGCCTTCGTGGAATCGTCCCGCTGATCGAGGAAAGCCCCAATCGTTGAAGTACTGGGCGCCCGGGACCGGGCAGGTCCAAGCGCTCACGGTTGCCTGCACCTGGATCTGTTGTCCGACCCGGATGAGATTCGGATCGGAGATGCCGTTGGCGGCGACCAACGCTTCGACCGTGGTCCCATAGTGGGTGGCGACCACAGCGAGACTCTCCCCGGCGGCAACGGTGTGCACGGCGACGCTCGGAGTGGTTGTCGGCTCTGCGACGAACGGGCCGCCAGTCAACTGGAGAATCGTCCCTATGTAGATCACCGATGTGTCGGTGATGCCGTTGGCCGCGGCGATCACCTCGACTGTGGTGCCGCTCTGGGCCGCGATGGATGCGAGTGTCTCACCGGCGCCGACCGTGTGAGTTGAGCCCGGTGCCGGTCCTGTCGTGGCCGGTGCCGGGGCCGGTTCCGCGGAAACCAATATCTGCTGGCCGATCCTGATCAGGTTCGGGTTGACGAGCCCATTGGCTGACACGAGGGAGTCGACACTGGTGCCATATTTGCTGGCGATGCCCGCCAGGGTTTCACCGGCTGAGACAACGTGGGTCGTAGTGGATGCGATTGCCGTTTGGCCCGGTACCACGAGGACCTGGCCGACCCGGATGAGGTCGGGGTTGGAGATGCCGTTGACAGCGATTAGTTCAGCTTTCGACACGCCTAACTCGGATGCGATCTGATTGAGAGTGTCTCCGCTCTGGACCTCGTAGTCGGCGCTGGCCGCGGCGATGAACACCACCAGAGTTACGGCGGCGGGTATGGCTTTAATCCACCGGGCCCTGGTTGGGCCGGCGTGCTGCTGGTTGGGGTTTGGCTCCACGCCAACCTCTTTCCGGCCCCTGTCCGCCCGAAAGTAAGACAACCCTACACCGAACAGCTCCGCCGACCCGTCAACACCCTGGTCAGGGGGCGGCAGACGAACTCGTTGCCGGATGGTCGATCTGGATGGACGCCACGATGGCGTCGAGCTCAGCCCGATCCTCTGCGGAAGAGGCCGCCGTGTGCCGAGCGACGACCACGAAGGTGTTGCCATCGACATCGACCACGTACACCACATCGGTCGAGCCGGCGGGAGCGCAACACAGGCCGCCACTCTCACTCCCACCTGTGTCCGGCCAGAACCGGATGATTCCGCCGTCGCACGCGGTTATATCGAGGTCGGCCGGGACGGTCAGTTCGATCCTCTTGGCCGGAAAGCCACCCAGCATCACGTCGGCCGGCGCCGATGCGACCCGTCCTTTCTGGGCCACCAGGGCGTCCGCAAGCTGAACAACCGTAGGTAGCGAAAACCCGACCGTACCTCCGACATCGACCATGGTCCCTTCCCAGTCACAGATGTCGGCGTAGACGTGACTCACAATCCATGTGACGAGCATCACGTCCCTCGCGGAAACTGAGGTAGAGGGATCGAGATCCTTGGTTACGAACGCCTCCTCAGTTTCCCACCCCGCGGGTACTGTGAACGTGAACCGCCCTGGAGTCACCCGCCCGTCGCTGATGTAGTAGCTCCCGGGATCAAGGGAGCCGGTTGACGGCAGCGGCACCGCCGGAACCGGCGTACCAACCTCGCTATTCCTGTTGACCAGGATCAGCAGGGCAACCAGGACGATTACAGGTATGGCCAGGACTGGCGCAATTCGGCGCCATCGGCCCGGACGGTCCACCTTTACTTTATGGGTCTTGGTGTCAGTCATCCCTCTGCTCCTCTCGGCTCGCTTTTCGAGGCGATCCATGTCCAAAGGCTCGACTGGGTCAAACACGTCCAGGGACGGAACCGGGTTCGCATCAGCAAACAAGGCAGCGATCTGGTCTTCGTTGGTCACGATCCACCTCCTTCCTGAGCAGCGGGGGGTTTGCGTTCATTGGACAGTCGCTGGTACTCGGTGGCCAGGTTGCGACGGGCTCGGTAGGCCCGTTGCTTGACCGCGGCGGTGTCTATCCCAAGCACCAATGCCGTGTCGGCGTGGGACAGCTCCTCCCAGAGCGTCAGCCGCAAGATCTCCTGAT
>JANMST010000126.1:0-2843 GCA_031389635.1 Acidimicrobiia bacterium
TGAAGACCAGCGCCGTCACCCCAAGGAAGACGATGCCCTTTGCCTCCCTGCCTCAACCGGATCAGCCCGATGATCAGAAAGATTGGATAGATGATCCATGATGGGACGATCGCATGGGTGAGGATGAACACCGCACCGCCGATGAGGTTGGCAACCACCGCTACGACAAGCCACCTCCTCCAGGACATGCTTGCCCGACCACCCGTTGCTGACATCTCTTCTCCTTACAACTTGTGAGATGAGCGGCGGCCCGAAAATTCAGCGTGGGAATCTACACGGAGGGGTCGCTGCATTGGGGTCGGTTAGCCCTCGAGCGATAACACGCCGATCCAGCAACCAACCCGATCGGCAGGTCGGGGATCGGGCATTTGTGGGGACGGCCTCTTCGAGGGATGCCCTGCGTCGTGTGGGGTGAGTATCGGATTTAGAGCAGCGTCAGAAACGGATCGACCCTTCCTCGATGACATGCTCATAAGGCGGTGAACTGGCTCGATGGGCGGCAGCCATCCGCTGTTGTGCCTCCAGAACCTAACGTCTCACTTGCCCCATGATGAACTGAGTCGCGTTACTAAAATGACGTGGAGCATCGGCATCCGGATACATCGCGGACATGACCGCAACCTTCGCCTCTTGTTGGCGCTCAGGGGGAAGTTGCGCGGTTGTTACTCCAGCCAGGGCGTTCCAAGCCGATGCGAAGTTAGGAAAAGCGAATCCAAGCGTTTGTACCTCAACCCGAGCGTCAATTCCGACAGCGTCGAGCTGGCCGAGAAAGGTCTTTGGATCCGCCATGGCTCCGGGGCCTACGCCCGGAACAGGCGGGGGACCGGCGAACCGCCCCGCGGTTTGCTGAAACAGCACGATGTCGCAATCTTCTGGCCCCGCCCAGACCGCCGCGACATAGCGTCCACCGGGCCGTAGTACTCGGGCGATCTCTCGAGCTGCTTTATCTCGATCAATGACGTACATCATGCTGAGACCTGCAAGTACCACGTCGAATGCGGCGTCTTCGGCAGGGATGCTCTCGCCACGTCCCTCGAGGAGGCTGACATTGCCGAGACCCGCGGCGGCGATGCGCTGCTGAGCAAGGACAAGCATTTCAGGGCTGACATCCACTCCAACGACGCTGCCAGTCGCGCCCACACTAACCGCAGCCTGCTCGGCCACAGCCCCAGTGCCAGTGCCGAGGTCAAGAACTCTCTCGCCACGTTCTAGGGCGGCGCGGGTGATGAGAGCCTCGACAACCGGAACGAACCGCTGGTCGATCTCGTTGAAATAGATTTCGGAGATCCGGTTCCAAACTCCAACCTGCCATTGGAGTCCTTCCTGCTCTTGGTCCGCGTCCATCACGAGTACTCCTTCCGTCTGTCTAACGGATCGGCGACTCAGCCGCCGCTGGCGGAGCTAGCGGTCGGTTGTAGCCGCCAGTTACGTTACGGATGTCACTGGCTCAACCACGTTAGAAGATCCGTTGGAAGATCGACTTCCAACGCAATCAGGCCCGGGTCAGAAACCGCTCTGACCAGGCCTTTACTTGTAGCGGGCGGGATTTGAACCCGCGACCTTCGGGTTATGAGCTTGATTGCGGGGACGGCCGTGACCTGGGCAAAGTTGCGAAAGGCCTGGCCGGACGCCATTTCTGGTTCGCGACATTTCCCGTCCTTCCCAGGTCCGATCGCATTCTCTCGCGCGATGGAGTGATCAGGCCCACGTCGCCAGGACCACCTTTGCTTTTTCGCACCCCTCCAATTTCAGTGTCACCCACCCTGTCAGCCCGGTGACCGAGGGCTGTCAGCCCGGCGGACGGAAGCGCCGAATGTTTGATTGTGCCGGTGATTTGGGCCGGCTGCTGGGAGGATCGCCGCCCGCGACCTTCGCGTCGTTATGCGCTATTGAACTGACCTCGAGAGACGACCTTCCAGATGACGGCGGGTTGAGCTAGGAGTGCCGGATATGTACGCCCCGACCGGCACCCAATGGTTCACGCCAGGGTCGTTGTGTGCTGGTAGGCGTGTGCTTGTAGAGGAGGAAGCGGTGTGAGCCACCGGGACGGTTGCTTCGCTGATCGAGTGGCGTCATCCAAATGCAGGCTGCGGTGCGGTTTGTCAGGTAGCCAGCTCCGAGTCATACTTTCCGTACAGCCGAGCGATGACTGACGGGTCGGGTCGTTGCCCGCCGCGACTCGCGATCTCTTTGGCTAGCTCCTCGAAGTAGTGCTCGAACCTCGGTGGCGAAAATGTTCCGACCATGCGCATCGTTGTGGCGCCCTCGTTTGAGAAGGTGTGCTGGGCGCCTCTCGGTACGATGACGAGGCTTCCTTTCGCGACCGCCAAAGGTTCGCTGGCGGTGTGCACGACCAAGTCGCCGTCGACCACGTAGAACAACTCGTCGTGTCCATGGTGTACGTGTGGAGGTGGTCCTTGGCCACCGGCCGGGAGCGTGAACTCCCAGAACGAAACGGTCTCGTGCGTGTCGGCGCCCGTCGCCAGAAATGACATCACGCTGCCGTCCAAAAAAGGCAACGAATAACCTGTCCCGGCCTTGACGACTCGGACGTCGCTCATCCGATATCGAATCGAGTCATCTGGACGGGTAGCCGCTGCGGCACCGGCACCCTCTGCCGCCATACGATCAGCAGGCTTCTCTTCGGTCACGAGTTCTGTGTTGTCCACGACCGACCTCCATAGGAATAGGTCTTCCTTGCGAAGCATGAGTGACGCGGCGTCCCCGGTCAATCCCAAAAAATGAACTTGTCCACCTCGACGCAGTGAAAGATACTGAACTGTTATGAGGACCTACGGGCAGTACTGCCCGATCGCGCGGACGTCGGAGCTGTTCGCCGAGCG
>JANMST010000168.1:0-1529 GCA_031389635.1 Acidimicrobiia bacterium
CGTATCTCCCGTCTGACAATGCGCTGTCGAACAGGTATGCGTCCGGCGTGCTGTACTGCGAGCTGGTGTAGGACCACATCGAGGCACTCAACCCCAACTTCCACGTCAATGTGATGGCCGTTCCGGAAGCACAGTTCGACGAGATTCTGGCTTCCGACCCGTTGCCAGTGGCGATGTGGTCCTACACCAGCTCGCAGTACAGCACGCCGGACGCATACCTGTTCGACAGCGCATTGTCAGACGGGAGATACGGGGCGGTCAACAGCTTCGTGGACGGGTACTCCGACCCCGGGGCCATCGACGCCCTGATCATCTCCGCCCGCACCACCTTGGACGAGGCGGAGCGCCTGGGAATCCTCTCTGAGATCCAGCAGGTCCTCTACGAGGAGGCAATGTGGATCATGCCAGCCAACGAGGGCGCTCCGTCCGCAAGCGGAGATTGGGTGCAGGGTCACGTCGAGAACCCGATGTGGGCCCGGCCGTCCCAATACTGGGCGCTATACAGCAAGTGAGGTAGTTCGATTCCAGGACGCTTGGAGTTGCACCCGAGGGCTCGCAGTGCATCTCACCGCCGAACGGTCAACCCGTTCGGCGGTGCTTTCGGGCCGATAACGACAGGGGACCACGTACACTCGCCGAAGGAAGTCTGAAGCGTTGCATAGGTACATTGCGCGACGGTTGCTGGCCCTGCCCTTCGTGATTCTGGTCGTCAGCATCCTCGTCTTCTCGATGACCCGGATGGGCGGTACCACCATCGGTCCTTACCTGGAGCCGGGAATGACCGCTGAGGAGATCGCCGCCCTGGAGGAACGGTTCAACCTCGACGAGCCGGTGCCCATGCAATACCTGGCATGGCTCGCCGGCGTGGCCCGGGGAGAGCTCGGGTGGTCGGCGGTCGCGGCGTCACCGGTGGTAGACGTGTTCCGCTCGCGGATCCCCGCATCATTCGAGTTGGGCGCCGCTGCCGCCCTCTGGGCGGTCACTCTGGGGGTTGGGCTCGGCACGTTCGCCGCCAGACGTCGCAACCGAATGCCCGATCAGCTCACCAGCGTCTTCGCCGTTGGTGGAGCCAGCATGCCCACCTTCTGGCTCGGAATCGTCCTCCTCATCATCTTCTGGTCGTATCTCGGCTGGTTCCCCCACGGGAGATCCGATTTCCGGATATGGGCCAGCATCCCCCATCCCACCGGCTTCTATGTCATCGACTCGATACTGGCCGGCAGTTGGGCGGGGGTCAAAGACGCGGTATGGCATCTGGTGCTTCCGGCCCTGACTCTCGGATACGGCTCGGTTGGGATCGTGACCAGAATGATGCGCTCCTCGCTTCTGGAGGAGATGGGAAAGGATTACGTCGACGCGGCCCGGGCCCGCGGTCTCCCCGAGCGACTCGTCATCCGCCGTCACGCCCGCCGCAACGCCTTCATCCCCACGATCACCGTGATCGGACTCTCCATCGGGATCATGTTCGAGGGCACCGTCGTCGTGGAGACCATCTTTGGCTGGCCCGGCCTGGGCAGTTGGATGGCCGC
>JANMST010000180.1:0-6111 GCA_031389635.1 Acidimicrobiia bacterium
CGATCGGTCTATCCGACGCCAACCTGATTGCGTTCGGAAACTTGAGCCGGTTGTCTGATCCAGAGCACGCCGGATCGAGGCTGGATCGTCTCCTCGACTACGGCCATGAGATCGGCCGAAAGCGTTTCCAAGTTGGCTTGATTCTGAGCCGCACCACCGAAGCGTTCGATCACGACCTTGGCGTTGTACTTGCTCCGGAACAGTCGGCGGTCGATCAAGGTCTGGATCCGACGCCGAAGCGGACTGAACGAGGCGGTGATGAGCAGCGTAGACGCGGCGACAGTCACCGAGTTGCTGGCTTCGCCGCGGAACACGCTCTGCAGCACCACCACCGACCCGAAGTAGACAGCAGTGAGCAGTCCGGTGACCAGACCGTAGACCAGGGTCTTGCGGATGATCACATCGATGTCGAACAGGCGATAGCGAAGGACGGCCATTGTCATCGCGAGAGGGATAACCGCTATCGAAAGGAGGAAAAGGACATCAAGGACGATGTTCGTGTCGAAAGTCTCGACGGCGACTGCGGTTGCTGCATACACAGCTGCAAAGAGGACGAGTGCGCCGAGCAGCCACTTGAGCTGCTGCTTCTCGGCGGCCTGGGCCCGGCGGAAGCGAACGACGGTCGAGGCGCCGCCCCCGATCACGAGGATCAGGAGGCCAAAAGTCCAGGCTGACATGAAGCCGGCTTCGCAGATGCTCAATGGGATGAATCCGATCGGATTCGCAACGACCCAGCCGGCCCCGACCTCGTCGGTGCTCGGTCCAAGCATGTCCGAGAACGTGACCATCCCCACGAAAATGACGATCATCGCCACCTCCAGATATGCCAGCCATCGCCAGCGGGGGGTCAGGACACGTCCGGTGGGGAAACACCTGGAGAAGGTGGAAGATCGGGAAGAGGAAAAGCAGCCAGGACCAGCTCTCAGCACAGAGCGCTAGAAACAACACGGGATTGAGAGTTTTCGGCGGTGTCTCAATGGAAGCCACCCAGAGACTTATGGGATCGATGATCGCGGCTCCGAGGGCCGGGATCATGAGAAGCTAACCGATGACGTTGCGCGGTTGGTTGGAGATGATCAGAGCCGCCAGCAGAGCAAAGAACGGCGCAATGAGAGCCTCGACCAGGCCCGCGACCAGGCTATCGACGAAGGCGCCGGAGCCTCCTTCGAACTTTCCGCGCCGAACGTTTTCGATAACGACCAAGATCGAGACGGCAACTACTGCCGTTGCCAGACCCCAGGCAATCCAGGCAGAGGTTCGGCGGGTCACGGGGCCAGGCTAGAAACCCCCAAGGCCGGGACGTATGGGCGAGGGTTGTTCCAGCGGTCCAGGAACCAAAAACGGCCCATCGACGTTTCGATGCCCCAAGCTCATGCTCCCGTTATCCTCGCTGGAGTCGAGAGGAGACCGTGGACAAGGTTGAAGCACTTCGTTCGTCGCCCTTGCTGAGAGCCTTGAGCGACTCGGAGCTGCATTCGCTCATGGGAATCGTCAATGAGCGCAGCCTCACCGCCGGCCAGACCCTGATCACCGCCGGTGAGAAGGGCGTCGCCATGTACATCATTCTCGAAGGCAAAGTGCAGGTCAGCCGTGGCGGCACGGCTCTGTCGGTTCTCGGGCCCGGCCAGCACGTGGGCGAGATGGCCCTGCTCGCACCTGACGACGTCGTTCGCTCTGCCGATGTCGTGGCCCTCGAGCCGACCAAGGTCCTGCAGATCGCGGCGTGGGACCTGTCCACCTTCATCGACAGCAATCCGGCGGTGGCTAAAGCCATCATCGCCGAACTCGCCCGGAGGCTGGCCCTGGCCGACGAGCGACTCGTCTCGATCCTGGCAGGAGGGACCTAGAGGTTTGAAGTATGAGGTTTGAGGCCGGAGGTTTGAAGGAAGTTCGAACTCCATCGACCTCGAACCTCGAACCTCAAACCTGACCTCACCTGGCCCGCAGCAACTCGAGCCCCGCCCGGAGGAATGTAAGCGCCGTCTCCCGCTGGTTCTCCGCAGCCAACAACTCCTGGTAGCTGAGGATCGATCCGCCGAAGTCGGCATTCCAATAGGGATCGTCCAGCCAGTCCTTGGCCCACGGTGACACGTACACGAACGGCTCGGGATGGGCCGGGTAGCCCGGAGAAGCCCCAAGCGCTGCCCTGCGACCGACTCCGTCAACACCGATCTCGACGGCGGCGTCGAAATGCTCCGGCCACAACTGGACTCGCGACGGCTTCTCTTCCTCGCGCGCCTCAGTCCTGATCTGTTCGAGAACCGAGAATCCGAAGCCGAGAATGTCCGAGCAAGCCCGGGCTGCCCCAGGGTCGATCGTGAGCAGCGCATCGGGATCAGTGGGGGCAGGAGGATCCTGCCAATCGGGTCCCCACTTCTCGCTGTACTCGATCCCGACCAGCCGGGCCGCTTGGCGAATCGTTGTGATCTCCTCGCCATCGGCCTTGCCATCGTCCTGCACGACCAGATCCCGGCCCTCAATGCGGATCTGGCGGTCGTTGCCATAGAACGGGGTTCCGAAGCCCCCATATGTGTAACGGAGACCCAACTTCTCTTGCACCTCAAACCGGGCCGGGGCAATGACGAAGAACGCAAGTTGACCTAGAGCATCCACTGTCGAGGGGTAGGGGACGGAGAGTGCGGTCAAACGGGGCCAGGCGCCAAGCCAGTGTGACGAGGCGAACTGGGACAGATGCGGGTGCTGGCGGGAAAGCTCATCCCAGGTCACGTCGCCGGCGGTGGTAGGGGTTACCACTTGTAAGTTCGGATCGCGGTCATCAAGAACCGTGGGATCGTCCGCTCGGTATTCCCCATCGTTGATTGCGGGCGGCGAAGGCACGAGAACCCGGGCCTCAAACCCCGCGGGCAACAACTCTTGGGCACCTTGCCGAGGATTGGTGGCTTTGAAATCGCTCATCAACCTTTGGCCCTGTCATCGGAAGCTGACGCCGGCTTGCGCCAGAAGAGAACCAGTTGGCCGAGTCCTGCTGCGAATCCGCCCAGTCCGATCAGGAGATTCCCCGTGTCGCCGAAGTCGATCCCCAGAGCGTCGTCAAGCGAATACGCGCCGCCGCCGGTCCAACCGATTACGAACGCCAACCATGCCAGGACATTGACGTATTCAACGCCCTCGCCCTTGCGAAATACGAAGAAGCCGTTGAAGCGATGGATCGATCCGGCGGCGACCGTCATCGTGGCGACGATTGCGGCCGCCGCCAGCGGCGTGAGAAGGCCAAGGACCAGGAGGAGGCCGGCGCCCAATTCGGTGACCACCGACAGGCGCGCTTGCAGAGGTGCGGCTTTGAACCCGACCTTGGCAAACCAGCGGGCTGTCCCCTCCAGGTTTCTGGCGTGGTTCATGCCGTGAGCGATGATCGTCAAGCCGACGACGACTCTGAGCAGAAGCAGGCCAGCATCGACTGAGTTCATTGATCACGCCTCCCGACCCTTCGTGGAATGGCGGTGAGCGTAACCCCCGCCTTGACCAATCCGATCGGCATCCGGCTCCGAACGAGATCCAATCAGAAGCGGAAGGGCATCGGCCCCCCGCTCAATCCGGAGGAGGGTGTTCGTGCTTGAACGGATTCGAATTGGGGTCTTGGGACTCTGTCTGTTCGCAAGCGTTGCCGCTTGTGACCGTCCTGACTCAGCCGTCCTCTCGTCGGCTTCTCCTGTTTCGACCACCACCACTATTGCCGTCGCTTCTGCGTACGTTCCCGACAACCCTGGACCGGTTGCGGCCGTCGAGCGCTTCCTAACCGCCGAGATCGCCGGTGACTTCGAAGCAAGTTTCGAACTGCTTTCGCAGGCGGACCAAGAAGCAGCCGGTGGGGTCGATGGGTGGGTTGCCGAGCACTATCTCGTCGTTCCACCGATTCGTGGATTCCGGCTGACCGCCGACACGGTTGAGGGAATAAGGGCAGAGGTGGTGGCCGGCCTGAGCCTTCAGGCAGAACTCGACCAACTCGTCGGGTTGATCCCGGGTGATGCCGACGCAACCTGGGTCTTGGTGGAGGAGGGGGCCGAGTGGCGGATCGCATTCACCGAAAGCCGCATTGACCCGGTGTTCCTCGATGATGCCACTGTTTCTTCCGCAGTTGTGGACTGGGGTTCTGCCCTTCAGTCGTGCCTGCCCGAAGAAGAAGGCGACCTCGCGCTGCTGGGTTTCCCCACGCTCGCTGATCGCCTGTGCGGTTCAACCGGACGGGTGACCGTGAGCGGTCCTTCGCCTCTCGAGGACGCCGCCGACGCGGCTCCCTTCCTGGCGGCCTTCGGGCCCGAGGTGGGGATCTGGGCCCGGGTCGTGGAGGTGCAAACACCGATTGCGTTGCGAGTGGTGGTGGCACCCATCGGTGAGCGCTGGGTCGTCATCGGTGTCCTCGAACCCTGAATTCGCAACGTTTCTGAAATTCTCCATGGCCTGCCGTCCGGAGCCTTGCCGTCCCGGACGGAAGGGAAGAGAGCTAGTGCCCGCGAGGGCAGAAGGAGGCAACATGAAACGACGGCACGGAGCCCTGATGGCGCTCGCTGTCCTATTCGCCCTGGTCCTGTCCATGGTCGGTGGGGCGGGGGCGTCGAGCCATCGGGAAGCTCCCCTTATAAGCGAGGATCCGGTGGCCGATGGCACTGACCTCTACGCCTGGGTCGTCAATCCCGACGCCCCTGTGGCGGAGAGGCGGTTGGCGATCGTGTCCAACTGGATCCCACTACAGGAGCCGGCCAGCGGTCCCAACTTCTGGAAGTTCGGTGATGACGTCCTGTACGCCATCCACGTCGATAACGACGGTGACGCCCGTGAGGACGTCAGCTACTACTGGAGGTTTCAGACCACGGTCAAGGAACCTGGCACGTTCCTCTACAACAACAACGTCGTAACCGTCTCCACCAATGCCAATGGTGAGGCCGTCGACTATCCCGGGCTCAACGTGCAGCAGAGCTACACGTTGACCGAGGTCCGAGACGGACAGAAGACGAAGACGCGGAGTGGGATGCTGACTCCGCCCGTCAATGTGGGAATCCGCAGCACCAACACGGCAGCTTCATATGCCGACCTGGCGGCTGCGGCCAACTACAGCGTGGGCGACACCGGTATCCAGGTCTTCGCCGGGCAGAGGGACGAGACCTTCCCGGTGGACCTAGGGTCGATTTTCGATCTGGGAGGCCTGCGGCCGTTCAACAGCCTTCATTTGGTGCCCGAAGCGGATGCCGCCGGGGTCAACACCACCGATGGCTACAACGTCCACAGCCTCGTGATCGAGATCCCGATCTCGCGACTCACCGAAGGCGACGACGTGCTGGGTATCTGGACGACGGCCGAACGGCGGAAGACCCGGGTCTTCAGCGAAGGCGGCGCCAGGCTGGCGCACAACGGCCCGTGGGTGCAGGTATCCCGGCTGGGCATGCCCCTCGTCAACGAGGTGGTGATCCCTCTGGGAATGAAGGATCGCTTCAATGCCAGTCACCCACGCGGAGACGGCCAGTTCCTTGACTTCGTGAACGATCCGGAGTTGGGAGTCCTGATCCCGTTTCTATATCCCGGAGCGAACATCACCGTTCCCCAGGCGCCTCGTAACGACCTGGTGGCGATATTCCTGACCGGAATACCGGGCGTCAATCAACCCGCCAACGTGAGACCCGCCGAAATGTTGAGAATCAACACTTCGGTTCCCAGTGGCTTCCCCAATGGGAGACCACTGGTGGGTGACGATGTGGTCGACGTCGCATTGCGAGCTGTGGCCGGGATCTTCTGCGATGGGGATATCGCTGATCCAGGGGCGGGCTGCGTGGGACCGAGCTTCTCGAGTCCATACAACGTCGCTCCCAACAACCTGCTGGCCGACGGGGTCAGCGGCAATGACATGCCATTCCTCGACCAGTTCCCATATATGCCGCTGCCCCACTCGGGCTACGACAGCTAGTGGAAGTGATCTGATAATGACATTCACAATCCGTGCATCGCGAAAGGCGGATTCGGAGAGGGCCAAGGGGCCCTCTCCGAATCGTGCGCTCGTGCTGACCAACGCGTCGGTTGCGGTCGTGGTTCTGGGGCTCGCCAGGTTCGTTCTAACCGAACCCCAGGATGTCCAACCAACAGCTGATCCGGTTACGACTG
>JANMST010000274.1:0-11712 GCA_031389635.1 Acidimicrobiia bacterium
CAATTCCGGCTTGCTCTTGCCGACATAGGTCGATCGGCCTAGGCTTGCCCTTCAAGGAGGTCGGGGACGATGGCCACATTCGACGGCCAGATGTACAAGGGTGAGGACACCCCGCCTGAACGCGCCCACGTTCAGATCGAAGACGGCCGCTGCCGTCTGTTCACCGATCGCCGCAGGCTCGGCTCGTGGGATCTGACCGAAATCCAGGCAGAACGCGTCGGAGTCCTCCGCTTCCACGTGACCGCTGGCGAGTATTCGTTCGGCTTCCAGCCCAACGACCCCACAGGCTTCTCCGACGCCATCGGTGCCACAGTCGACCTCCGCTCGGCCAGGAGCCGGTTCGGTTTGGCCGATCGTGTCCGGGCCGCCACCGGCCGCAACTGATTCGACCGGAAGCCGCCCGACCCCTCTATCCGGACCATCGGTCCGAAGCAGGTAGCCGTTCCTGGCGTGGGGTCAAGACCGTCGCCGCGGTAGGGATCGGCACTTTGGCGCTGGAAGCCGCCTACGCGGTCCTACGGAAGGTTCCGTTTCAAGAAGAATTCGATGCCAGCGGGAGTCTCGGACCCATTGAAGGCAAGCCTCTGCTGATGGTGGTCGTCGGTGACTCCACGTGCACGGGACCGGGCGTCAGGGAGCCATCGGAGATCTGGTGCCGTTTGGTCGCCTCCCGGATCGCCGAACGAGGCCACAGGGTCACAATCAAATCCTGTGCGGTCGGTGGAGCCACCAGTTTCACCGCTCTGCAGACCCAGGTGCCCCAGGCCGAGGCCCTTGACGCCGACCTGATCTTTGTCGCGATCGGCACCAATGACGTGATCCACCAGGTGTCCCTGTCGACCCTGGAAAAGAACCTGGATAAGACGGTCGGGCGCCTCAGTCGGGTTAGCAAACGGGTGGTTGTCGCCGGGATCGGTGATCTTGGAACGGTGCCGCGCCTGTTGCCGCCCCTCCGACAACTGGCATCCCGGCGAGGCCGGCGAGCCGATGCCGTGCAGGCCCGGGTCGCCGAGCGCCACGGAGCCATCAAAGCCAATCTTTGGGGCGCTGCCGCCGAGGCCTTCCGAACCGATCCTTCGATCTTCTCCGCCGACCTGTTCCATCCGGCTGCGCCGGGGCACCTCGTCTGGGCAGACGCCGCCTGGGAAGCTCTCGAACCGCATCTGGTTGGTTGATGGACCAACGAGCCGCGAGCCTCCTCGAGCGGATGCGGGTCGCGACGCTGGCAACGTTGTCGGCTGACGGGCGCCCTCACCTGGTGCCGGTGGTGTTCGCAGAGGATGGGAGCGACCTGGTCACTGCCGTTGATGGCAAACCCAAAAAGGGGAAGATGCTCGCCCGCATCGAGAACATCACGCGTGACCCCAGGGTGACCCTCCTGGCCCACTTCTACGGAGAGGATTGGTCGAAGCTGTGGTGGGTGCGGGTCGATGGAACGGCGTCACTCGAGGAAGGTGGCGAAGGGTTCGGACGAGGGTTGACCGCTCTCCGGAACCGCTACCCCCAATACGATTCGGTCGACCTCACCGGACCCGTCATCCGGATCACGATCAAGCAGACCACGACCTGGGAAGCCACGCCCGGGTAACGAACGCGTGTGTCACCGCGGAGCCTCCCGGAACCCGGTTTCGGTAGCGGTGGCATCCATCCAGACATCATGATCGGTCATCGGCAACTTCTCGACCACCCGTCGGTCGACGGTGGCCCCGATCAAGTAAGGGCGGGAATGAAATGACGAGAGCAGCCTGTCGTAGTAGCCCTTGCCGTGACCCAATCGACCGCCATCGCGGGCGAAGAGGAGGCCAGGGACCAGCACCACCTCGATCCCGTCCGGGGTTATCGGGCTGGCGTCGGCCCGCGGCTGCAGATAGCCGAAGGGATGCCGCTCGAGGGGTTCCTCGAGAGCGTGGATCGTCAGCGGGCCGTTGCGAGGAGTCCTGGTGACGGCCAACGTCAGACCCGGGTCGAGGCGCAGATCTCCCAGGTCGACTTCTCCCGGCATCGCCAGGAAGGTGAGCACCACCCGCCAGTCATGGCGACGCAGGGCTTCGCGCAAGGTCGTTGTGATGGCTGCGGATTCTTCGGGTGTCGCCAGCGGGATCGAGGCGGCGATCGACCGCCACTTCTCCTTGTCGGCACTTACGCCGGCGACGTCTTCCGGTTCGCTCGTGGTCACCCCGGTCACGATAAGGGCCGGATCGCTAACGTCGAAAACAATGAGGCTGCTGCAGATGCTCATCCGCACTGTCCTCACCCTCACCCTGGGTGTTCTCTCCACGTTGATCGCCGCCCCGGTCGTCATTGTCATTGCCAGGGTCAACCCGACGAGCCCCAACATCGAGAAGATCGCCCGCTCTTGGAGTCGACTCTGGCTGGCAACGGCCGGCTGCACTCTCGAGGTCGTGGGCGGTGAACTCGTGGATCGGAACCGGTCTCACATCGTTGTCGCCAATCACCTCTCGGTGCTGGACATCATGGCCTGCTTCCTGGCGGTCCCGGTACCGATCCGATTCCTCGCCAAGAAGGAGCTGTTCAGAATTCCGATATTGGCCCCGGCGATGAGAGCAATCGGGATCGTCGAAGTGGATCGCAGCGCCCGTTCTGCCATCCATGAAGAGGTGAATCGGCAGGCGCGGGAATTGGTGGCGTCGGGCCGATCGTTGATCATCTACCCGGAAGGGACCCGGAGCCGCGATGGCGAGTTGCGCCCCTTCAAGAAGGGAGCTTTCACCATGGCCGTCGCCGGCGGAGTTCCGGTGCTTCCCGTGACTATCTCCGGCACCTATCGGGCCTGGCCCCCGGGTCGATTCTTCGTCTATGGCGGGCGCAAGATCACGGCTGTGATCGATCCGCCGATCGAAACGACCGGGATGAATAGAGAAGACGTCACCCGTCTCACCGAAGACACCCGGACCATCATCGAAAAGCGCTACCTGGAAATGGGCGGCAAAGACGCGTAGCTCTCAGTCATAGATCCCGGCCAGGAATGAGCTTCCGTTCCTGACCACCACCAGGAAGGCCCCCGCCGAGGTGACCAATTGGTACCGGTCGGCATGCGGTTCCCCTTTCCACCAACGTCCGGTCAACCGCCAGGGCCCGGCCCAGTTCAACACCGGTTCCCAGCGCGACCCGAGGCGGACCCGGGTTGGGATTCCCTCATCCCATTCGATGTCGAAGGGAACCAGCTCAGGTGGGACCAGCGCCGGGCTCGGCCCCGGAGTCGCCCCCGGCCAGGGAGCGGACACATCCCTTTCCGCCACGCCTGGTTCCTCTCCGAATCGATACCACAGCACTTGCTCGGCCGGCATCCTTCCCCCCTGCGGCGAGGCCTGGAGCACCCCCTCGGGGCCAACCAATGCCTGGGCCCGGGCCAGGGCCCTTTCCACCTCCGGCCGCGCAGGGTCATAGCCCTGCCATCCCAACGTTCCATCCAACCCGGCCACGGGTTCGAGCAGTACCAGTTGACGACCATCACCGGAAAGGTCGGAAGGGTCGAGGCGGAGCCGGGTCAGACCACCCGGCACTCCACCTTGCTCGACCCATGCCCGCAGCTGCCACCAGACTCTTTCGGTCAAGGTTGCCTCGATGAACGGATCGGCCGAGCGCCAGGTGCGAGAGCGCTCCTTGCCCCCCGTTCCATTTGCCCCCCCCGTTCCATTTGCCGACCCTGTTCCATTTGATTGGGCCGCCTCGGCTGTGATCTCGACGCGGTGCGGTGCCAAACCCTCCTTGCGCAGACCCAGCATCAATCGGACCGACAATGCCCGGGCGGAGAAGGCGACCTGATCGAGAGTCTCGAGAGGATCGTCATAGAAAGCTTCCACCGCCAGATGTGGAGGTATCGAACGAGGCTGGGGTGCGTGGTCCTCCCCGCTCGCCAGGCGATGGGCATGGAGGCCCGGGTATCCGAAGCGTGATGCCACCGCCTCTCTGGGCAAGCCTGCCAGTTCCCCCAAGGTGGACACACCCAGCCAGCGGAATGTCGCGATCAGCTCATCTTTCTCGAGGGTGGAGATGTCGAGAGTCGAGAGAAAGGCAGCCGTGTCCTCTATTACCCGGGGACCTTGATCCGCCGAGGTCGCCGCCCAGCGGGCCGCGAACGGCCCTTCGGCAAGTCCGATCCGCATACCGCTTTTCGGATGATCGATGATATTCGACAACTCCTTGCCGACTCGCTCGACCAGCGGTCCCTCCCCTCCGTAATAGAGAACCGCCCCTTCCACCGACACCAAAGCCAAACCGGGCTCGACTACTTCAACACGCGGGATCAACCCTTCGAGGACCAGCACCACCTGCTCGAATCGCCTGGTCTCCGCCGCCAGGTCACGTGCCAGGACAAGAGCGGTGGGGCAAAGAGCCTCGGCTGCCCTCCTGCCCATACCGAGCTCTACCCCGGCCCGACGAGCTGGCACATTGGCAGCCCTAATCCTCTGGGCCTCTCCCCCACTGACCCTGGATGAACGGTCCTCGAAGACGAAGCAGGGTCTGTCTGGTTCGACCTCTATGTCGGCCAATGGCCAATCAGGAAACCAAACGCACAAGGTTCTCATTGAGATCAGACGCCAATTGTTCGGGGACTTGGCGCCAATTTTCCGGGTACTTGGCGCCAGACGCCAGAAGAAGAAGAAACCCCAGTTGATGAATCTGCGAACTGCACCTCTCTGAGGGGTATCGATTTCCCGGAGACTTCCATCGACAGTTGTCGTCCGCTCAGGCGGCCATGTCCGTGGTCGGGACCTACCCAATCCACACCGCTTGCCCGGACTCGCATATGAGTGATCCCGGGGGGAAGGACACCGCGCAGGGGCCGCAGGGCCAACCCGGCTTTCCGGGCCCGGGTGAGGGCAGCCAACCGGCGCAGATCATTCTCCCCCACCCCCGCCGGGATCTCGGCATAGACCGCCGCCACCCCTTCCAGCACCGCAGCAGTCACCTGGGCCCACAACCTGCGTTCGGCACAGCGAACCACCACCAGACGGTGGCGATTCACCCCCACCTGCCAGGCGGCCAAAGGTGAAAACCAGCCGCGCACGTCGATCACAACCACCGTCCCCACCTGTGAGGGGGCGGCAAGCAATGAAAGGCCCAGCCGGGTCAACCCCCACCCGGCCGGGCCCTCCAACCCCACGATCTTCCCCGGCGACAGTACGAAGCTGGCCCAATCGAAATTAGACGGGTCGAAACTGGTCAAATCGCCCGTTCGCGGCCGGGAAGAAACCGCGATTGCCGCCTCCGTCATATCGACTCCACCAAAGATCAGGGAGAGGCAGCCTATCGAACATGCGTTCGGTACGCAATGAGAGATTTGGCAAGAAGAGCGGGAACCTAATGCTATTCGACGCCCAAATCACTGTGAATTGCCGCCGGATTCTGTATTCAGATTCTCAGGCTCGGCCCAATTCTCAGGCTCGGCCCAATTCTCAGGTTCGGCGTTGTTGGCCCGCAGGTCGATAACCCGTTCGGCCTCCACCACACTCAGAGGACACCCGGTGACGGCCTCGAGGAAGGGCCGGCGGTCGAGGGCATAGAGCACCAGATCCGTGACGGCCGTAACGGTCGCGGTTCGAGGAATGTCCCTCACCAGGGCAGTCTCGCCGAAGAAGCTTCCTCGACCCAGTCGACTCACCTCGCTGGGCTCGACTGCCGATGCGTCCCGTTTCAGAATCGAGACCATGCCTGACTCGATCACATAGAACCGATCGCCTGCCTCCCCTTCCCTCATGACTGCCCGACCCGCCGGGACCTCGACCCGAACCAGATCACGAGAGAGCCGCTCCACCACGGACTGTTCGAGAACCGAGAACATCGGAATCGCCAGCAACAACTCACAACCGGGCCCCGACAGGACCGATCTGGCATCGAGTCGCAGGAGAGGCCGCCATTGACTGAGACCGATGCCGACGACTAACGCCCCGACGATCAGGAAAGCCCCCCGCCCCCCGAGCCACCTGACGAGAATCGGAGCGACTGCAGCACCAACGGCGACTCCTCCCATCAACATCGACTCCTGGAAACCGAACACCCGGGCAAGAACGCGGTCGGGAGTGATTCGCTGCAGGAGAGTGCGGCCGCCGACATCGACAAATGATTTTCCGACCCCAGCCATCGCGAGGAACAGAAGAGAGGTCGTCAAACCGTGACTTGTGAGCGAGATCAGAGCCAGGGGTAATCCAATTGCGATCAACCCCCCGGCGACAGCCGGTGCCATTCGTCTTCGATTGACCAGAATCGCAGTCCCGGCAGCACCGAGAAGGCCACCAATGCCAAGTGCCGACGCCAGGGTGCCCGGCCCCGAGAGATCAAGGGCCAGAAGCTCGAGGCCCAGGACGACCGTAAGGATGTCGAGAGCGCCGATCACGAGAAACTGTGCCCCGAAGATGAAACTGATCCGCCCGGTTCCCTCGGATTCCTTCAGAGCAGCGAAACCTTCGAGGGCGCTCTCGATAACCGAGGGCCGCTCGATGTGGAGGCGCCGATCCCGCAGCGGCAACGAAAGAGTCATCAACGCTGCAAAGGCCGAAGCGCCCCCGGCCAGCCAGAAGACCGCCCCGGACCCGCTAATCGCCAGCAGTCCGGCTGTGATCAGCGGCCCGCCGAATGCGCCGAAACCCTCACCGGAGCTCGATAGGGAGTTGGCCGCAGTGAGCTGTCCCGGTGTTTCGGAGATGTCCGGCAAGGTCGCGTAGTGAACCGGTCGCGTCATGGTGATGCCGATGGCGGCCAAGGTGGCCGCGACGTAGACCAGGAGCGGAGGGAAATCGAATGTGAGCGCGGCGGCCGTAGCCAGAAAGGCGCTTGCCTGAATCGCGAATCCCAGTGACAGGGCTCGGTCGCGCCGTAACCGGTCACCGATCTGGGCGAGGAAGGGTGCGAGCAGCGTCGCCGGAACCAGTTGAACCACGGCGATCAGGCCTGCCGCGGGCGCACCTCCGACGTCATACGCCCACACCAGGATCGCCACCCAGGTGGCCAGCTCGGCCGAACTGAAGATGAAGTAGGCGCCGAGGAACGCGTCGCAGAGCCGGTGACCGCATCAAGGCCCGGAATTGCCCTGCCCGGCCTCCAACCATCGTGGACACCGACCGAGGGGCGGGCGCGTGCTGCTATCAAGGTCACGTACCGCCAGGTAGAGGTCGTTGACGTGGAGCCAATTGGAGAGATCCTGGTCGCAATTGCGATCCTCGTCGGCCTAGTCGGCATCGTGGTTGCAGCCATTCCGGGGCTCATCCTCATCTGGGGGGCGGTGCTGGTCTGGGCCCTGGTCGAACAGACAGTCACAGGCTGGTTCGTCCTCGGGCTTGCCACCGTACTCACCATCGCCGGCCAGGTCGTGAAATACCTGATCCCGGGTCGCCGCCTTCGTGAAGCCGGCATTCCCGGACGATCCATCTTCGCCGGTGCGATCTTGTCGATCGTCGGGCTGTTCGTCGTACCCCTGGTCGGTTTCATCATCGGCTTCGTGCTCGGGGTGTATCTCGCCGAGCGCTACAGACTCGGAAGCCATGCGCAGGCCTGGCCCAGCACCAAACGAGCCATGTCGGCAGCAGGTTTGTCGATTCTGATCGAGTTGGTGGCCGGTTTGGGGATCGCCGGGTCCTGGGCGCTGGCGGTGACGGTCCTTTAACGGCCTTTCAATTCTTCCAACTCTTCGAGGGTCTTTGGCCAATCGTCGCCGAGCAGACGCGAAAGGGACCGGTCCGCCAGCAGCTTGCCGCCGGTCTGACAGGTCGGGCAATAGTTGGTCTCGTTGTTGGCGTAGACGATTCGCTGCACTGCGGTCCCGCAACGAGGACAGGCTTCGCCGTATTTGCCGTGAACGGCCATCTCCGGTCGGAACGCCGTGACCTTGGTGGGCCATTCGCCGCCTACCTGGGTGCGAAGAAGATCGGTCCATTTGGTCAACTGCCCGACGGTGGCGGTATGGAGACGCTCGGTCTCTTCTGGATCCAGCTGGCGGGTCCGGGCCACCGGTGAAAGGCGAGCCTCCCAGAGAATCTCATCGGAAAAGGAGTTCCCGATTCCGGAGAAAATACGTGGATCGGTCAGAGCCCGTTTGAGAGTCCGGTTTTCCGCCATGAGGGCCGCAGCGAACTCGTCGGAGCTCACCTCGAGCGGCTCGACTCCGCCCCGATTCTCCAATTCCAGCGCCTCTTCGCCTTTGAGAATCCAGATGCCCGCGCGCTTTTTGGTCCCTTGCTCAGTCAGGATCAGAGACCCGCTGTCGAAGTCGAGGGCTGCCAGGCCGACCTTCTTCGGCACTGCGGTCCCGACTGCCTTCCATTGCAGGCGCCCCGCCACCATGAGGTGGATCACCAGGAAGAGCTCGTCGGGGAACTCGAACACGATCCGTTTGCCGAGCCTGCGGAGCCTGACGACCGGTGCCCCCTGAGGTGCCGAATACGGCGGGTCATAGGTTCGGAGCACGGCTGGCGATGCCACCCTGACCTTGTTGAGAGTCTTCCCCACCACGCGGGCCTCGAGGGCTTCGAGATAGACGGTGATGTCGGGCAGTTCCGGCACGTCGCAAAGCTACCGCTCCCCGGAGGACAATTCTCAGGTACCTTGCAATCCCGATGACCACCGTCGCCCAGCACTGGGTTCTCGCCCGGACCCCTCACGGTCTGCCCAAGCTGGCTGATTTCGAACTCCAAGAGTCTGTGTTGGACGACCTCGAACCCGGCCAGGCCCTCGTCGCCAATCGCTTCGTCTCGGTCGACGCCGGGGTGCGAGATCGCCTATCCCGCGATAGCTACGGGACCCGCACCCAGGTGGGTGAGGTGATCGACGGCTTTGCAGTTGGCGAGGTGGTTGCCTCGACCATCGAACGTCTCGAGATCGGAGACCGGGTCTCGTCCGGTACCGGATGGCGGACCCACTTCATCTCCAACGGGAAGGGCTTATTGCGCCTCGACCCGGTGATCTTCTCACCGCCGATCCCAGACTCGGCGGCGATCGGAGTCCTCGGCGTGTCTGGTCTCACCGCATATTTTGGGCTCTTGCGCGTCGCCCGGGTTTGGCCCGGCGAGACCGTGCTCGTCTCATCTGCCGCCGGGACCGTCGGAGCAACCGTGGGCCAGATCGCCCGGATCCAGGGCTGCCGAGTGGTTGGAATCGCGGGAGGGCCCGATCGCTGCCGCTACGTGACCGAGAATCTCGGTTTCGATGCCTGCATCGATCGTCACGATTCGGATCTCGTCGCCACTATCGCCAATACGTGTCTCGACGGCGTCGACGTCTACTTCGACAACGTCGGGGGCGAGTTGCTCGATGCCGCAATCCTCTCGATGAATCAAGGCGGCCGCATCGCCCTCGCCGGCCAGGTCGCCGAATACAACCTGGAGGAGCCTCGCGGGATCCGCAACATCAAGGAAGCGGTCGAGCGCCGACTCCGGATCGAAGGCCTGGTGGTTTGGGATTACCTCAGCGACTTTCGACCAGCAATGGAGGAAATGGCCGGATGGATCCGGGAGGACAAGCTCAAATTCACCGAGCACGTCGTCGACGGGTTCGAACAGGCCCCGGCTGCCTTCTGCGGCCTCTTCAGCGGCTCGGCGGCCTTCACAAGTGCGGGACTGGGGCGGTCGCTGATTCGGTTATAGCCGGCAGTGCCTCGTTGCGGCCCCGATCGAACTTGTAGAAAAGGGCGATACCGACGAGCAACGCTCCCGCCACGATCAGGAACATTGCCGGATATCCGAAGGCACCGATCACCAGGCCGAGCACCGGCGCAATCGAGAACAGCACGAGGTCGAAGACAGCAGTGAAAGTCGCAGTCACAGTGCCCCGATCACCGACCGGTGCCCTCATCGTGGCGATGGCGAGAACCACCGGGTAGGTGATGCCGTGGCCAAGTCCGGTCACAAGCCCGCCGACCGCCAGGCCACCGGTTCCCCCGACGAGGCCCACGATCGCGAGCCCGATCGCATAAAGCGTCAGTCCGGGTCCGACGATTCTCTTGGGACCCACCTTGTCAGGGATCCTCCCGAACAAGAGCCGCTACACCACCGCCGACAACGCGAAGGCTGCGAAGAAGGGACCCACCGAGTTGAGGCCAGTGGTCGTCACGTAAGTCTTGATGAAGATGAAGGCGGTCGTGAATGCGATAGACAGAAACGCGGTAGCTATCCATACCGGACGCAACGCCTCACTCTTCAGCACGGCGCGAAACCCGGTGGTTGTTGCCCCGACATTGACGCCACCCCGTTCCAGAAACATCGACAAGAGGAAGGCGATCACGGCGAAGGCAGCCGCCACATCGAACACGCCTTGATAGCCCCAATCAGTGGTGAGAATGCCGTCGCCGATAGCCGGAGCGATCCCCATCGGAAGGAGGCCTGAAATCCCAAACAGGGCGATCCCCTGCGCACGATTCTCGACCGGGATCCGATCGGCTACGTACGTCCAAAACGCCGTGATGGTGATTGCCTGGCCGATACTTTGGAACAGCCGGGCCACCACGACCGTCGCCCCGAGATGGCCGATGAATGCCATCGCCAGGGTCGACAGCGCCACCATCAGGGTGCCGATCCGGATCACCAGGCGTCGGCTGTGCAGATCCATGACTCGCCCGGCCCAGGGCCGGACGAGAATCGTTGCCAGTCCGGCCACTCCGACGCTGAGCCCGATCCTGACCTCGTCGGCGCCCAGCTTCGAGGAGATAACCGGGAAAGTGCACCAGCAGGCTGCTGCAGAGCTCCGATGCGCAGGCCGACAGGAAGACGAGCGCGAACCAGCGAGATAGGACGGATTGTCGAACCACCGGAGCCCGACTTTAGGGCGACCGCCCGTGGCTCCGATTGACACTTGGCGAGACCGTCTCACCGACCCTTGAACCGGGGCGGGCGCTTGTCGCGGATGGCCGCCAGCGCCTCCTTGTGATCCTCGGACATGAAGGTGACGAGCTCGTGGCCGATGGCGAAGTCGAAGGAGATGTTCAAGGCCTCTTTGACCAGTTTGTTGACGGCGGCCTTGGTGTATTGGATCGCCAGAGGAGCACCCGCAGCCAGACGCGTCGCCAGGGCCATCGCCTCGGACTGAAGGCTGTCGGCCGGCACCACCCGATTCACCAGTCCGATCCGCTCGGCCTCGGTCGCCGGGATTTGATCACCCGTCATCAGATACTCCTTGGCCCGTGCCGGCCCGACCAGCAGAGGCCAAATGGCGGTGCCGCCGTCACCGGCCACGATCCCGACCCTGACGTGCGGATCTGCGATCGTCGCGGTGTCGGCCATGATGATCACGTCGCACAGCAGGGCGATGCTCGCCCCCAGTCCGACCGCCGGCCCGTTGATGGCTGCTATCACCGGAATCTCGATGTCGACGAGGTCCCAGATCAATTGCTTGGCATCCCGGCGCAAATCATGGAGGCGACCGGGATTGTCGAGGCTCGGGAACCATGCGTAATCGCCACCGGCGGAGAAGGCCTTGCCCCGGCCGGTCAACACCGCGGCCGTGGCATCCACCTCTCGGCGCAGAAGACCGAATAAGAGCGTGAGATCGCGGTGGAGGGCGTCATCGACCGCATTGAGTTCACTGCGAGGATGGGCGATCGTGATTCGCACGACCCGGCCGATCCTTTCCACTTCGAGCGTGTCGAACGGCACATTGTCGAGTCCCGATGGCACCCCGCGACGATAACCCTCTGGAAGGTACGATGGCCGAAGTGGATCGGGCGATCGTCAAAGACTTCATGGACCGGTTCGAAGCACTGGC
>JANMST010000276.1:0-5979 GCA_031389635.1 Acidimicrobiia bacterium
GGCGTTTCGGGCCGGTCTATCAAAGGACTACTTGACCGTCTAGGAGGCTTCAACCATTAGTATTTCCTTCTTGTCTCCACCTGCGTGTTTGCGGTGACCCCGGACCTCGTTGCCGCGCGCCACCATCACCACCTGGGGGAAAGACTCTTCCACAGCCTTGAGGTGGATATCGCCCTGCCCGAGCAAGTCGAGCATCAGGTGGTTCGAGGAGACCCGCAGGCGTTCTTCAACGAGATCCGGGGTCACCGCAAACACGCAGGTGGAGACAAGAAGGAAATACTAATGGTTGAAGCCTCCTAGACGGTCAAGTAGTCCTTTGATAGACCGGCCCGAAACGCCAGAAAAGTGTCGAGGAAACGACGCCGGGGACACCGATGAGGAGCGACTCTCAGCCCGGGGGCCAGGTCAATCGTCGCCCGGCCAGCACGTGGAGATGAAGGTGGAACACGCTCTGACCCCCGTTTTCGCCAACATTGGTGACCAGGCGCCAGCCAGCAGCGAACTCCGGTGAAGATGCTGCGACCTGCTGTACCACGGCCAGAAGGGCGGACCAAAGCCGAGCCACCTTGTCATCGCCAACTCCAAGGTCGGCGACCGAGTCGGCTACGTGCTCCTTGGGAATGACGAGCACGTGCTGGGGGGCGCCCGGGTTGATGTCCTGGAACGCCAGGACATCTTCGGTCTCGATCACCTTCGTAGAGGGGATCTCGCCCGCCACCACCCGGCAGAAGAGGCAGTCGGGCTTCGTCCCGGCGGGAGTCATTCCGGGTCGGTGATGGCCCGGCGCACGGTTGCCCGGTCGGAGCGGACCAGAGCGGCCAAGAACTCGAGATCGCTCTGGCGCACGGTCAGATCGCCGTCGGCCGATCTCCTGCGTAGCTGAATCGTCGACAGGAACCGATCGATGGCCTCTGAGACGCTCGGATCGGCGGTGCCCATGGCATCGAGGTCGATCACGGTCTCCTTGCTGTCGACCTCGTCAGCCGACGGGATCAGGTGGGCGACCTCGATCGCGTAGATCTGGGCAAGCCGGTGCAGGCGCTGCACCGAAATCGACCGTTCACCGCGTTCGTAGGCCCCCAGAACCGAGGACTTGAATTCGTTGTTCGACGACCGCTCCACCTCGTGAAGCGACCATCCCCTCCGCCGGCGAGCCGCCCGGAGGCGTTCACCCAATGCGCGATCAAAATCGTCCAATTTCCTATATGCCCTTCTGCCCCGGGGTCACGTTACCACGGAGAGTGGCCGGTCCGCACAGCCTCCAGACCTAGCCGACGCCTGGTAACCAGACAGCGGTTCCCCGCCTAGCCGTCTTCCCGCGGTCCGTAGCTCCCGTTGCGAAGGAGCCCCGCGGCCACGATTGCAGCGGTTTCCACCCTTAGAACAGTGCGCCCGAGCCCCAACCGGGCGGCACCTTCGGGGATTTCGCCGGGACTCCATCCACCCTCCGGCCCGATCGCGATCGTCACTGTCGCTGGCGCCGAACCGCGGTATTCCGGCCCATCTTGCTCGGCGAACCACACGGCCTGGGCCTCTAAGTCCCCCACTTCGGTCCAACCCGGTGCGATTTCCATGAGCCAGTTCCCCCGGCTCTGCTCCAGTGCCCCGACCACCCAGGCAGTCGATTTGAACAGGTCGGGGAGGCGCCCGGCGCCGAAGCGAGTCTTCAGGAAGACGACCCGGAGGACCTCGAGCTCTGCCAGTTTCTCGATCATGAACCGAAGACGATCCTTGTCGTGGGGCGGAGCAACAGCCACTGTGATGGCGACCGGTGGAGGCGGAACCAAATGCTCCTCACCACGGATCACCGTGCCCTCGAGTAGACGCCCTTCACCGCGATGCCCGGCACCATCGGTGTAAGTCACGGCCGCCCCGGCGTCTAGGCGGAGAACCCTGGTGAGATGATGAGCAGCGGTCGCCGGAATCGGGACCGCAGTGGACGTCCACGGCTGCTGCAGAAACAGGTGAGGGGTGTGACCCACTTACCGGTTTCGCCGGCGCTTGCCAGTCGGCGCCGCCGGTTGCTCGCCGCGAAGTTGGGCGAAGATCCTGAGCGCTTCCTCCTCCTCCCGGCTGAGGCCGGTTGGGATCTGTACTTCCGTGAGGACCAGCAGATCGCCGCGCCCTCTCCGACCGAGGTGGGCTGTGCCCAGGCCTGGCATCCGGAACACTGTAGAGGGCTGCGTGCCGGGTGGGATCTCGAGGGCCTCGGTACCGCCCTCCAGAAGCGGGATCTCGACTTTGATCCCCAGAGCCGCCTCGGCCATGCCCAGTCTGAGACGATGGATCAGGTTGTCACCCTCCCGGACGAAGTCAGTCATTGGCCTGGTCCTGATCTCGACATGAAGGTCGCCCGCCACCCCGCGGCGGCCGGGATGTTCACCCCGTGCGGAGAGACGGAGCCGGGTGCCGTCGGAGACACCGGCCGGGATCTCCACTCGCACCTTGCTGTCACCCGTGATGGCACCGGCCCCGCGGCAAGCCGGGCAGGGCTCAGAGACGATCGTGCCGTGTCCGGCGCAAGTTGTGCAGGGGCTGAGCGTCATCATCGTTCCGAGGAGGCCGCGCCGCGCCACCCGGACGGCACCGGCTCCGCCGCAACTCGGACATGTGATGGGCGACGTGCCGAGAGCCGAGCCCTCCCCGCCGCAGCTATCGCACGCCAGTCTGGTTCTGAAGGCGACTTCGGTCTCACCACCGAAAGCAGCGCTTGCCAGGTCGACTTCGACTCCGACCAGGACATCGCGGCCACGGTTGGAGGCGGGTCGTCCTCCCTGGTTGCTGAAGAATCCGCCGTCGCCAAAGACCGACCTGATCAGGTCGTCGAGGCCACCGAACCCTGCAAACAGGTCCCCGAATTCCAGGGTCTCGCCCCGGTCGTAGGAACGACGTCGGTCGGGGTTGGAGAGAACCTCGTAGGCCTCGGCGATGTGCCGGAAACGAGACTCGGCGGCGGGATCGTCCGGGTTGGCATCAGGATGACTCTCGCGGGCAAGTCGTCTGAAGGCACTCTTGATGTCCTCTGGCGATGCTTCCCTCGCCACGCCCAGATCGGCGTAGTAGTCCCTGGCCATGATCGTAAGACTACGAGCCGATCCGCTCTTCTAATTCGCGGCCAACCCGCTCGACGGCCGAGATGGCGGTCTTGTAGTCCATCCGCATGGGCCCGATTACTCCTACCGAGCCCTCCGAGCCGCCAGCCTCGTAGGTGGCAGACACCACGGCCAGGTCGACATCGTCGTGCATCGCCAACTCGGCTCCGATCCGGATGGAGACCCCCGAAGCGTGGGCGAGCATGTTGAGAACCTCGGCCTCCCGCTCCAGCACCTCCAGCACCCGCTGGACCGAACCGAGGCTGGTAAAAACCTCAGCCATTTGCCGGGCGCCGCCGACGTGAACCTCGCCACCCACGCTGGCTGCCTTCTCGAGGACTGCCAGGACCGATTCGCCCATGAGGCGGACGCCGTCGGATCGGCCTGCGAAGAGATCGGTCGGCACCTCGGCCCCCCCGGGCTCCTGGCCGACAACTATCGGCATCAGGAGGCGCTCGGCTTCGGTGAGCTCATCGACTTCGATGGGTTGTTCGAGGCGCACTTGTTGCTGGATTACGCGCCCGCGGTCGGTGACTGCCACGACCATCGTCGCCTGGGGGCCGACGTTGACGAGATGCATCGCCCGGACGATCTCCCCCGCAGTGCGGGGGCCGATGACGACCGCCGGATAGTGGGTCACATCGGCCAGAAGCTGCGAAGTAGCCCTGAGCAGGTTGGACAGCTCGAGCTGGACGGATGAGAAGAACCCGGCGATGCGAGCCTGATGAGAAGAATGGAGGCGGCCCTTGCCCAGGTGATCGACGTAGTAGCGATAGGCGCGGGCAGTTGGCACCCGACCGGCCGACGTGTGCGGCTGCATCACAAAACCGTCGCGCTCCAGGGCAGCCAGGTCGTTGCGAATCGTGGCGGCCGAAAAAGCGATCCCCGTGTGCTCGAGGATCGAGCGCGAACTGACCGGTTCCCCGGACTGTATGTGAGCCTCCACGAGGGCGCGGAGGACATCCGATCGACGTTCCTCCAACATCTTCGTAAAGTTAGCAGTCCCCTCCTCCAACTCTTAGCACTCAGGGGGGTGCGAGTGCTAAAACCGCCCGGGCGACATGATCGGTGAGGAGCGGGCGCCTCACGACAAGACGGCCCTCGACGAACTCGATCACACCGGCTGCAAGAAGCCGGTGTCCTTCCTCGCTGGTCATGAGGGCGCTGCCCGCATCGCCGGCAACCACACCCGCCACCCGCCGGATCCCGAGGAACACTCGCTCGATCTCAGCCGACCACCGTTCGATCAACTCCGAACCCGCGGCCGCAGAGTCTCCGTGCTCGATGGATTCCAGATACCCGTCGAGCAGACGCCGGTTGTGCGACCGGGTGCCGTCCCGGAACCGGTGGGCGCCCATGCCGAAGGCCAGGTATTCGCCGCCTGCCCAAACCGCCAAGTTGTACCGCACGGTGTGGCCCGGCCGGGCCCAATTGGAGACTTCGTACCGAACCAGGCCGGCATGGGACAGACGATCACAGGCCGACTCGTAGAAGTCCGCCTGAGTATCGGGATCGGGCGCGGGGGCGCCGCTCGCCACTGCCCGTCCCAATTCGGTCCCCGGTTCGACCGTGAGCGCGTAACAGGACACATGGTCGGGTCCCAGGCCGACCGCCCGATCGAGCGTCTCATTCCAACTGACGAGGGTTTCGCCCGGTGTGCCAAAAATCAGATCGAGGTTGACCGATCGAAACCCGGCCGCGCGAGCGGAGGTGACCGCCGCCGCGATCTGCTCGGGGTGATGGCGCCGTCCCAACCGGTCCAGCACATCCTGATCGAAGCTCTGGGATCCAAACGAGACCCGCTCGAAGCCTTGCGCCGCCAACTGGGCGGCGACGTCGGGAGTCCAGTCCTCCGGGTTGGCTTCGAGGGAGACCTCAGCACCGGGCTCGATGCCGAATCTTTCCTCGAGGGTCCGGATCAGATTTCCGATCATGACCGGAGGAACCCGGCTCGGCGTGCCTCCTCCGACGTAGATGGAAGCAAGCGGTCTCCAATCGTCTTCTCGACGTATCTCGTTGGCAACCGCCGTCACATAACGCTCAATCAGATCGTCCCGACCGGATACCACGGCGAAGTCGCAATAAGGGCAGACCCGGGCGCAGAACGGAAGATGGACATACGCTGCCCCCCAGTTGCCGGCTCGATCGGCCAGAAGAACTGAGTCGGGAGAATCGCCTGCCGACCTGGCGGCGAGGTTGGCAGGGTCCGTATCCCTATCGGTCATGGGCAACGAGCTGACGCTGGTGTTCGAGATCGTTGAAGAAGACGCCGAACCAGAGGCCCTGGAACGAGCGATGCGAGGGCTACGACGGGACCTGATCGAAATCGATTCGGTCTCAACCGAGCAGGTCGGCGGGCCCGACCAGCCGGGGGCCAAAGGAGACATGACTCTGCTTGGGACCATAGCGGTGTCCATGATGAGCTCCGCGGTCCCGGCTGTTGTCACGCTGTTGGGCCGCTGGATGCAAGACCGGCGGCGCTGCATCCTCAGAGTTTCGAAGGATAACGGAACCGTGCTTGAGATCCCCCATACCCTCGACCGGCACCAGATCGACCAAATCGTGGCCTCCCTCCCTCCTCAATGAGGCCCGATCCAACATGACCGTCCCGGATCGATCGTCACGATGACTACAGCTCCGGCGCGGTGTCAAGGACGACGACGGCAATCTCTACTTCGCCTTGCGCGACACGGATCGCGACCTGCTCAGGACCACTGCTCTGTCGGCCGACCTCCTGGCTGCGGTCCTCGACGAGAGCCCGGCTCGATCGCAGGTGTTGATGCTCGATTGCTGCTACTCGGGAGCGTTTGCCAGGGCTCTTCGCCCCAAAGGAGATGATGATGCGGCCGGGCTGGCAGGGACCTTCGGGTCGGCCGCCAGCCGCGGA
>JANMST010000280.1:0-2959 GCA_031389635.1 Acidimicrobiia bacterium
CATCCGATCTACTCCCGGATTCAGTCCACAAGAGGAGCCGAACTGGCCGGTAGCCATGACGCTGGAAGAGAACTTGGGGGATCTGGTGCGACACGCCAAGGACTTCCACGAGCGCCGGGGCTTCACGTACTCGATCCTCGAAGGTGACGATGTCATCGGCTGTATCTACATCTATCCGGGTCGCCTCCCGGGCCACGACGCGGAAATCAGCTCATGGGTGCGCGAGAATCGTGCTGAATTAGATACGGCGGTTCGGGAGGCATTGGCCATGTGGATCGATGAGGCATGGCCCTTCTCGAACCCGTTCTACGCAGGGAGAGCCTAAGGCGCGCCTGTAACCGGCAGTCGGGCCGTGGTCAGGCCGAGCAATAAGTGCCGTTCTCGGGCGGGTTGGCAGGGTGCTCGTTCGTGTCCGAGTCGATCTTTAGGGTGCTGGTGATAACAGATCGGAGGGCAGGGTCAAACGTTCCTCCGTGACCTACTTCGATCCTGCCCGCCGGACCGGGCTCGTCCTCGGCTGCGCCTCGTTCGGCTTCGGGATTTCCACGCCTTGGGTGCCGCCAGGGGCGCCCTACGATCAGTCAGGAAGATGCCCGCGACAATCTCAGTCGATCTATCGGCGTTCCTTTCGGCCCTAACTCAAGCCGGCGCTTCATCGTCGCCATCGTTGGCGGGTTACTCGCCTCTCGGATGATTACAGCGAGGTCGGGGAAGGACAGCCTCGCCGGTCTGATCTCCGACCTGGAAAGGGTTGTCAGGGCGCGAGAAGGCGCCTACCAGAGGGCTCACATTGCTCGGAAGCGTGGTCTTCGACTTCGTCTCCGACTCGTCCAACAACCCCAACTGGCAGAAAGGACAGCGTTCCTGCGTGTGGACATCCCCGTCGCCTCACGGCCTCGGGTCGGTCTACGAGCAGGAGGCTCGGTTCTTGGGTCGCACGGTGTCGACCCGGTTCCAGGTCGTCGAGTACGACCCGGGCCGCGCGATCACCATTGAGTCCATTGAGAGCTCGTTCCCGATCCGGGTCCGCAGATCGGTCGAAGCGCTCGGACCCGATCGGAGTCGCGTGATTGCCGAGATCAGCGGCGAACCTGGTGGTTTCTTCGGCATGATCGGGCCGGCCTTGCGTCGTTTGGCGCAAAGGGCCGTCGATGCCGACTACGACCGTCTGGTGAAGCTGCTTGAGGGGGAGTAAACAAGCCGGACCTCCGGCCGTTGCCCACTACTTGGGCGGAAGCGTCTCGGCCCAAGCGACGCCTCGATAGATCCAAGCGTCAAGGTTGGCATCGCTGGCGATTCCTTCAGGAGCTACAAGTATCCAGCCCCGCATCGGGCGGGCCGACATGTCGAAGGTCCGAGCGCCTGGCAGCGACATCGCCTCGTCGTGAGCTTCCTTTCCGACTCTCACCATCAGCTCCTCGCCACTGACACCAATGGCCATATTGCCGTTGAGCATGAAGGCGATGCCTCCGAACATCTGCTTCTCGGTGAGTCCCGGATGGTCACTGATTCGAGCCCGGATGTCGTCGGCGAGCTCCTTGCTATAGGCCATCGCCGAAGAATAGGAACAAGGCATCCGCGGCCGACCTGAAATCGGCGAACTACCGAGATTTCCGAACCAAGATGGAGCCATGACGACTCCGCCCACTTCGTTCCGGTTCTACGGCGACATTGCCCGATGGTGGCCTCTGATCTCGCCACCAGAGGACTACGCCGAAGAGGCCGCGTTCGCGGCAACGCTGCTGTTGAGTCCAGCCACGCCGGTCTCGGTCGTTCTGGAGATGGGCAGCGGCGGTGGCCACAACGCCGTGCATCTCAAGGAATTCTTCGCCATGACCCTGGTCGACCTCTCTGAAGAGATGCTCGACGTCTCGCGTCGGCTCAACCCGGACTATGTTCACCGCCAGGGCGATATGCGGACCGCCCGTCTCGGACGCCAGTTCGACGCCGTCTTCATTCACGACGGCATCGACTACATGACCGACGAGGCCGACCTCCGTTTGGCCATGGAGACGGCTTTCGTTCATTGCCGTCCCGGCGGTCTCGCTCTCTTCATGCCGGACGACATCCGCGAAACCTTCGAGGAAGGGACCGACCACGGTGGCAACGATGCTGCCGACGGCAGCGGTGTGCGCTACCTCGAATGGGACTGGGACCCCGACCCCGGCGACACGTGGAAGCTCACCGAATACGCGTTCATTCTCCGTAAGGTCGACGGCTCGATTCAGATCGTGCACGAGACCCACCGCACCGGGCTCTTCAGTGGCGATGTTTGGCTCCGACTTCTTTCCGAGGTTGGCTTCGAGCCGGAGACTGTGACTGAAGTGACCACCGAAGACAGGACGCCAAGGGAGCTGTTCATCGGCGGCGTCCACCGGGCTAGCACTCAGCGTCGGTCAGATAGCCACATGCCGAGGGCGGATGGGTGGAGAGTCTCCTGGACCACGCTGCTCAGGCCCGCGGCTAGCTGGTCGACGTGGTCTGATCACGCAGATCGGTCGTGAACCGGTCCACCAACTGCTGGCAGTGATATGACGCCTCGACCTCAACCTGATCGAAAGTCGTGCCGATAGGTCCCAATGACCTGGTTTCTTCTGTCATGGACCGGTGCATTGGTGGTCGTTTGCTACTGGGTTTACGCCGCCACGAAGAACGGCAGTTACCTTGACGAAGAGCAGGTCGCCCGCAGGATGCGCAGCGTCGCCTGATCGAACTGCCACTATCGTGGCCGGTCATTAGCCCAGCTCCTGGAGGGGCGCATGGCGACCACACCACGCATCTCGTTGTCGGAGATCGTCCTCGACTCGGCCGATGCCCACGTTCTGGCGGATTTCTATCAGCGGTTGCTCGGAGGCTCTTTCGGGAAGGACGAACCTGATTGGGTAACACTGGGTCCTGCTGACGGTGGCATGACGCTGGCTTTCGCTACCGAACCCTATTTCGTGCCACCGGCTTGGCC
>JANMST010000339.1:0-3766 GCA_031389635.1 Acidimicrobiia bacterium
TGCGCAAATTCGGGCTCGGGATAAGCCGCTGCCAGGGTCTGCATATATTGGAGGTTGCGATTGGAGAATCCCCGAACTCCCGGGAATTCGGTTCGCAGGTCGACGGCCAGTCGGTTGATGACTTTGCCGCCCCATCCATGGCTCTCTTGACGGTCGAGCATCATCCGGCCGATCTGCCAATACAGGGCGACGAGCTCGGCGTTGACTGCGAGGGCTGCACGGACTCTGGCAGAGGCGATGCGGTCTTTGACCTCGCGCAGAAAGACGTCGTAATGGTCGAGTTCGATGCGTTGGCTCATCAGCGCGCTCGCTTTCTCCAACGGTCTGCTGGACGGGATGCGGAGAGACGCTGTAATCATCGAACGTATGTTCGTAGTATGACGTATCGGTAAGACAAAAAACACTCCCTTGATCCGACCAATAAAGAACTTTCTTCGAGCAATCGGCGCCTCGACACTCCACGTCCCTGCACACACGGCAAGGTCCTGTCGGACCCCCCGGTTACGCTCCCCGACCAGAGTGACTTCCCCCGTTGTCATCGAGAATCCGATTCTCAATTCGCCATACGTGGAACCCAAACGCCACTTTCGTTTCGACGAGACCGGGATCACCGCCGAGGTGCTCGCAGAGCGGCGCCCGTCGTCGTACTTCGTGGCGATTCCGCCGGCCAAGCGGACCAAGGCCAAGCAGGCTTTCGAGACCGAGTGGACCGCTGAACGGATCGAGGAGAATCGGGATATCAACCGGATCCGCGAGCAGGTCGGGTTGTGGCGTCAGGGTGGCCGTCTTCACATCACCCCGACCACCCGTCGGCTGATCGAGTATTGGACTGATCCTGACCGGGAGCGACGCCTCTTTTTCGCTCAGATCGAAGCTCTCGACACCGCCATCTATTTGGCGGAGGCGGCCGACAAGGTCGGTCAGGCGTGGATCCCGGGCATGCTGGCTGACAAAGCCGCTGCGGCCAACCCGGGCCTTCTGCGGGTAGCTCACAAGATGGCTACCGGGTCCGGCAAGACCGTGGTGATGGGGATGCTGATCGCGTGGCAAACACTGAACAAGGTCGCCAACCCCCAGGACGCCCGCTTCACCAGCCGCTTTCTGGTGGTGACACCGGGAATCACGATCAAGGACCGGCTGCGGGTGTTGTTGCCCTCCGATCCGCACAATTACTACCGGGAGATGGACCTGGTTCCACCGGAGTTAGCTGAGCATCTCGGTCGTGCCTCCATCGTGGTCACCAACTTCCACGGTTTCATCGCCCGGACCAAGGTGGCCAACGCCTCCAAGCTCCACCGGCAACTGATGGCCAAGTCCGCAATCACCGAATCGCCCGACGAGATGGTCCGCCGGGTTTGCCGGGAGTTAGGGAGTTCGAAGACTCAAATCGTGGTGTTGAACGACGAGGCCCATCACTGCTACCGCCGCAAACCCGACCCCGAGGTCGAGGAGAAGTTGGCCGGTGATGAGGCCAAAGAGGCCAAAGCCCGGGACGAGGAGGCCCGAGTGTGGCTCTCGGGTTTGGAGGCGGTGCAAAACAAGATCGGGATCAAGACGGTCTATGACCTCTCCGCCACCCCGTTCTTTCTCAACGGCTCCGGTTACAAGGCCGGCACCCTGTTCCCTTGGGTGGTATCCGACTTTTCGCTGATCGATGCAATCGAGTCCGGGATCGTCAAGGTTCCCAGGGTTCCGATCTCGGACGACTCCGGGGTCGCCCAAGGCGTCACGTATCGCGATCTGTGGCCCCGGATCAGCGGCGGCCTCCCGAAGAAGGGACGCAAAGCCACCGCCGACACGGTCGACCAGCCGATCCTTCCGGCCGAGTTGGAAGGGGCTTTGACCTCCCTCTACTCGAACTACGAGAAGTCGTATCGGTTCTGGGAACAGTCATCCACCGATTTGGCGGTCAACAGGGAGGCGGGCGCACCGCCGGTTTTCATCGTGGTCTGCGCCAATACCGCCGTCTCCAAGCTGATCTATGACTTCATCTCGGGATACGAGGCGGTCGGGCCCAAGGGCAAGCCCATCATCAGGTCGGGTGAGCTGCCGCTCTTCTCCAACGCGTCGGAGGGACGTTGGATCGACCGTCCCAACACCATCCTGATCGACTCCTCCCAGCTCGAGTCGGGTGAAGGGATGTCCGACGAGTACAAGCGGATCGCCTCGGTCGAGATCACCGAGTTCAAGAAAGAGCTCCGAGAGCGCTTCACCGGCCGCGACGTCGAGGAGATCACCGACGAGGAACTTCTTCGTGAGGTGATGAACACGGTCGGCAAACCGGGACGGCTCGGGGAGCATGTCCGCTGTGTGGTCTCAGTGTCGATGCTGACCGAAGGATGGGATGCCAACACCGTCACCCACATCCTCGGAGTACGAGCCTTCTCCACCCAACTGCTGTGTGAACAGGTGGTCGGTCGGGGTCTGCGACGCCGTTCCTACACCCTCAACGACGAGGGCCGCTTCGATCCGGAGTACGCCGAGGTCTACGGGGTGCCGTTCTCGTTCATCCCCACCTCTGGCACCGACGGAGATTTCAAACCGCGGCCCAACCCAACCCGGGTGAGGGCCCTGGAAGCTCGGATCGCCTCCGAGATCACCTTCCCCCGGTTGATCGGATATCGCTACGAGGTTGCTCGCAACACTCTCACCGCCACCTTCAAACCGGAGCACCACCTGGCCCTGTCGACAAGGGACCTGCCGACCAAAGTAGAAGTTGCCCCGATCGTGGGTGAGCACGAGTTTCACACCCTCGACTCTCTAAAGACCTGGCGTCCCCAACAGATCGAGTTCGAAGTGGCCCGCCGCCTCTTGGTTCGCTACTTCTCCGACAAGAACGAGGACGATCAACCCTGGCTCTTTCCGCAACTCCTGGCCATCGTTCGGCGTTGGATGGCGGAGTGTGTCACGTTGAAGGACAACGCCTTCATCCAAATGCTGAGGATCCAACGTTTCGAAAGCGACGCCATCGACCGGATCCTCGCCGCCGTCGTGTCCTCGACCGGGCCGGAGACGACCGTCAAACCGGTGCTTTGGCCCCTAGATCCGACCGGGTCGACCCGTTCTGTCGATTTTGACACCACTAAGACCACCTGGCCTACGAGCACCAAGTGCCACATATCCCACGTCGTGGAAGACTCCTCTTGGGAAACCAAGCTGGCCCAGACCCTCGAAGATATGGACGAGGTGTTTCACTACGTGAAGAACGATCTGCGGCTCGGGTTCGTGATCCCGTACACGATCGATGGACAGGAACGGAAATACTCGCCCGACTTCATCGCGGTCCTGGAGGATGGGACCCATCTGGTTATCGAGGTGACGGGCGAACAGAAACGGGACAAGATGCAGAAGGTGCGGACCGCCACCGAGCTATGGCTGCCAGCAGTCAACGGGCACGCCGGTTTCGGCCGGTGGGACTTCATCGAGATCATCGATCCCTGGGACGCCCAGAACTCAATCAGAGCTCATCTCGCTAGCAAGAGGGTTGAACACGATGCCTCCGTCGCGTAAGAAACCAAAGAGCCCCACACCAAAAGGGATCAAACCCGTCGAAGCGCTGAAACACGACGACAGCCGCAAGAACATCCCCACTGTCGAACTGCGCGACTTCGCCGCCCCTCACGAAAAGAACCCACCGGTGCAGAAGTACCAACGCGATCCCAGCCTCGACCCGCAACTGGTCTGGCAAGGCAAGGACGAACAGGACAGCCAGGACCTGTCGGTAGTGACGGTGCCGATCTACATCCAGGAGAAGATCGAACCCAAG
>JANMST010000340.1:0-2296 GCA_031389635.1 Acidimicrobiia bacterium
GCAGCCCCGCGCCTTCCGCCGTCTCTGCCTCGACTTCCTGCAGGAGGTTCCCGCCGCATGACCACGCCCAACGCGCCCGTGTCCTGGACGCCCGTCGTCGAGTACATGGACATCCGATACGAGCACTCGGGCACCGGCATCGCGAAGGTCACCATAAACCGCCCCGAGGTCCGCAACGCCTTCCGAGAGCAGACCCTCGACGAGTTAGCGCATGCCCTCGACTCCACCCGGGAAGACCCGACCATCGTGGCGGCGGTAGTACACGGAGTCGGAGGCCACTTCTCGGCTGGTGGTGACTTCCACGCCATGATGAAGTTGAACAAGGCCAACTCGGCGATGTGGAACGATCGCATGTTGAAGGTGGCGATGACCTGTCGCAACCTTCCGATCCCGGTCATAGCCATGGTGGAGGGCGCCTGTGTCGGCGGAGGCCACGAACTGATGTTGTGGTGCGACCTTGTTGTGACCGCCGAGGATGCGACCTTCGGGCAGACCGGCGCCCGGGTAGGGGCATGCCCGACAGTCGGGGCAACCCAGTATCTCTCCAAGCTCATCGGAGAGCGACGAGCCAAGGAGATGATCTTCCTGTGCAAGCGCTACTCGGGCAAGGAAGCGGCCGAAATCGGCCTGGCCAACATTGCAGTTCCCGCCGAGGAGCTGCTGGGACGGGTGGAGGAGATCGTCGCCCAGATCAAGGGCTACAGCTCGCAGACTCTGCGGGCGACCAAGGTGTCTCTCAACTTCGACTCCGACGCTCTCTATCCGTCGTGGCAGCACGGCATGGAGTTGCTGGCCAACATTTGGGGCACGGAGGAGTCACTCGAGGGCATGAACGCGTTTCTAGAGCATCGTCCGGCTGACTTCCATCAGTTCCGAATCCGCAACAAGGCCGCCCTTGATCAGTATCGATCGGACTTCGACCAGGGTCGCAATCAGGGCGAAACCTCGCGCGCGGCTCGCCCATGACCCTGGAAGGGCCCCGTTCTTTGGAAGGACCATTGGCCGGAATAAGGGTCCTCGATCTGACCCGGGTGCTGGCAGGACCGTTGTGCACGATGACCCTGGGCGACCTGGGGGCCGACGTGGTCAAGGTCGAGCAACCCGGGCACGGTGACGACACCCGAGCATGGGGACCGCCCTTCGTTGGTGAGCTATCGGCGTACTACCTCTCGGTCAACCGCAACAAGCGCAGCCTTACCCTTGACCTCAAGAGCGAAGAAGGGCGGGACTTGCTGGGCCGGCTCATCCGTCGGGCGGACGTTGTGATCGACAACTTCAAGTTAGGAACGATGGCGGGTTGGGGCTTTGACGATGCCTGGTTCGAAGAACAGGCGCCGTCAGCGGTCAGGTGCTCGATAACCGGGTACGGGTCGACCGGACCCAAAGCCGGAAAGCCCGGCTACGACTTCATTCTCCAGGCCGAGACCGGGTTGATGGCGATCACGGGTGAGTCGGACGGCACGCCAATGAAGCTGGGTGTTGCCATCGTCGATATCTGCTCCGGGATGATGGCTGCGATAGCCATTCTCGGAGCCCTCCAGGCGCGCACCCGGACCGGACGCGGGCAACTCTGCGAGGTGAATCTTCATGACACCGGCCTCCAAATGCTCGCAAACGTGGCGGCCAACCATCTGATATCGGAGAAGGAACCCGGCCGGTACGGGAACGGCCATCCCAACATCGTCCCCTACCGGACCTATCCGGCGGCTGACGGCGACCTGGCGGTGGCGGTAGGGAACGACGGACAGTTCGCGGCCTTCGCCGCGGCGCTGGGCGAACCCGGGTGGTCGAGCGATCCCCGTTTCGCCCGCAATCAGGATCGGGTCGTGAACCGCGACGAAATCGACGGCCGGGTAGCGACGATCATCGGCACCCAGACCAGGGCGGAATGGATCGAGTTGCTCGATGCCGTCGGCATCCCGGCCGGGCCTATCAATCTCGTCTCGGAGGCGCTCTCCAGCGCTCAGACGATCGCCCGCGACATGGTCGTTGACGTGGAGCACCCGGCAGTTGGGCCGATTCGGATGCTGGGGTTGCCGCTCCGATTCTCGGACACGCCCGCCGGGATAAGACTCCCGCCACCGGAGCTCGGGGCCGACACCGGGTCACTCCTGTCGGAACTAGGCCTGACCCCCGAAGAAATCGATTCATTGCACCAGAGAGGGATTACGTGACAGCATTGACTCTGCCGGTGGGTGGCTACGCGCCCAGGGATACGGCGCACGGCGCCGGTCTCGAGGCGTTTCGGACGGCGGTGGTCGAAGGCACCGATGGTGCCGTCGAAATGCCGGTTACC
>JANMST010000341.1:0-2454 GCA_031389635.1 Acidimicrobiia bacterium
ACCAGTCGTCCGCTCGAGCCCAGACGTGCGACCTCCGCGGGAGCTTCGATCAAACGTGTTTCCGTTTCGAGAGTGGCCTGCTGGACCGCCACTCCCGAAGCGGGTCGGACCTCGAGAAGGTCCTCCCACAGGCTGAAGAACTCGAGGCTCTCGAAGATCTGCTTGGCGACTGATCGGTCCCACTCACCAATCTGAAGACGCCCCAGGTCCAGGTCGAGATCCAGATCTCGAACCAGGGTCAGGAGTTTGCGGTTGAGGAAAGCCTGATCCCGATGCTCCGAAAGGTTCTGGCGAAGCCTGGGCGTGAGCTCGGCCAGATGGTCGTAGACCCCCTCCAGGTTGCCGTAGTCGCCAATCAACTTCGAAGCGGTCTTCTCCCCCACCCCGGGCACCCCCGGGAGGTTGTCCGAGGTATCTCCCCTAAGGGCTGCGTAGTCGACGTACTGATTCGGTCTAATCCCGTATTTATCGAGGACATAGCCGGTGTCTGCGACGATCACGTCGGTGATCCCGCGGCGGGTATAGAGGACCTTGAGGTGGTCGTCGATCAACTGGAACGCATCCCGGTCCCCGGTGACGAGGAGAACGCTCCATTCCTCGGTCCGGGCCATCTCGCCGATCGAGGCGATCAAGTCGTCAGCCTCGAACCCGTCCAATCGGAGTTGGGCGACGCCCAGGGAATTGAGAACCTCGTTGATGAGAGGCAGCTGGCTCTTGAACGCATCCGGTGCGGCCTCGCGCTGCGCCTTGTAGGCGGGATACTCGGCCGAACGAAAGGTCTGACGGGAAACATCCCAGGCCACCGCCACCGCGTCAGGATGATGGTCCCCGAGCAGCTTGATGAGCATGCGGGTGAACCCGTAGGCGGCATTGGTCACCTGTCCCGAGGTGGTTGCCAGGTCCGCAGGCAGGGCGAAGAACGCCCGGTATGCGATCGAGTTTCCATCTAAGAGGGCAAGAGTTGGCATACGAGTTCGGGGTCGTGGTGAGGGTCAGTCGCCAAGGCGGTTGAGCAGGGCAGAGCGCCTCGCCTCAAGGAAGACTCGACGATTCTCGAGGCGGGCCAACAGGCGTTCGAAGCGAAAGACGTCGTCTCTCGTCAGGGTCGATTCCAGCGGCTCGATTCCGAGCGCCGCGTCTCGGTGAGCATCGCTGTCGATGAGACGGTGAGCTTCCAACTCGGCCTGGATGAGAACCCTTTCGGCCTCGATCACCTTGATCTCATCGAGAATGTGCAGCATTTTGCGCTCGATCCTCGAAGGCATCGGCGCCACCCTAGAACGTTCCGCCATCGGCCAAGGCGGCAGGACGTGGGCCGGCATCGCCAAAAAAGTCAAGAAGAGAGGGGCCGGGCCGAAAATGGAACCACCCTTGACGATCATCACCGAAACCCGAGAGTCGACCACCGGAGCTAGGCAGGGCCCGACCCGTGGCCTGGTCGTGGTGTTTGCCGGCGCCGGATTCCTCGGGGCGATGCTGCTCTTCACCATCGAGCCGCTTGCTGCCAAGGCGCTGCTGCCGGTGTTGGGAGGTTCCCCGGCCGTGTGGAACACGGCTATGGCGTTTTTCCAATTGGCGTTGCTGGGCGGCTACCTCACGGCCCACTTCACCGGAACCATTTTGCCGCCCCGCCTCCGCATTCCTGTCCAGTTGCTTCTACTGGTCCTGCCCCTTTTCACCCTCCCCTTCGGTTTGCCCGACCGACCTGACTCGATCACTTCGCCGATCCGGTGGGAACTGGGAGCGCTGGTCCTGATGGTGGGAGGCCCCTTTTTTGCACTGGCGACCCTGAGTCCCACCGTGCAATCCTGGTTCGCCCGGACCGATCACCCGCGAGCCCGGGATCCATTCTTCCTCTATGCCGCCAGCAACTTCGGGAGCTTCTTAGGCCTCCTTGCCTATCCCTTGCTCATCGAGCCCAATCTCGACCTGGCCGCTCAGGCCAAGTGGTTCAGATGGGGCTACGTCTTTCTTGTCGCCGTGGTGGTCTTGGCGGCGATCAGAACACGCGGAGGACGGTGGGTAGAAACCGCCCTGGAGAAGGTCGAACTAATCACATGGCGGCGAAGAACCTTCTGGATGGCGACCGCGGCGGTCCCTTCTTTGATGCTGCTCGGGGTGTCGCGTCATATTGCGACCGATGTGGCGTCCTTTCCGCTGATCTGGGTGATTCCCCTTGCGCTCTATCTCGCAACCTTCATTGCGGCTTTCTCAAAGCAGTCCTCGCGCTTCACTGAGGCTGGTGGCCTCATCTTTCGCATCCTCGCCGTCGGCGCTGCCGCGGCCAGCGCCGGGACGCTCCTCAACATCTGGGTCGGCATCGGATTGCCTCTGGCCCTCCTGACGACATCCGGTTTGCTCTCCCACGGGCGTCTGTACGGGTCGCGCCCCGGCGCTGGACGTCTCACCGAGTTCTACCTATGGGTGTCGGCGGGAGCTGCGATCGGCGGGCTG
>JANMST010000368.1:0-7900 GCA_031389635.1 Acidimicrobiia bacterium
TTCATAGGCGCTATCGATGATGTTGCCGGGGATGAAGGTCATTCCGTCGACCCAGGTAGCTGGCACGTAGACGCATGGACCACATGGAGTTTGGCCCGCCTGAGCTTCGCCTCGGCGATCGCCGCTTTCAGTACCGGCACCGCCACAGGCGACCCATCCACACCGACGACTATTTCCACGATGACTCCTTTCCATCACTGGCGGTCTCGGCCGCCGCAAGAACTGACGAACTCACCTTTGAAGACCGTCGATCACGCAGACTTTCCACTGCTCCCAGCACGATCACAGGGATGACGCCGGCTCCGATCGCCAGCAGCCATTGGCCGCTGCCGATCGGCACGACCTTGAAGAGATCCCGGAACGGACCCAGGACCGTGCCGGCTTGAAGAAGAAGCCCGGCACCGATCGCGACCATGAGCCGCGGGTTGAGGAAGTTGCCGTCCAGGGGCATCCGAACCACAAACGCATAGAGAAGGTGTGAGACGACCAGGGCCATGAACATGATGGTTCGGGCCTCTTCCCAGCTTCCATCAGAAGCGCGAGCGGTGGCCAGGGCACCGATCGCGCCGCACGCCAGGAGTACCCCCCGGGCGGCCAGCATCGACAATCGCCGGCTTGACAGGAGTTGGGATGTCTTGAGCCCGGCCGGCCGAAAGGCCAACTCCCGGCGCGGGTGGTCGAAGCCGAGGGCAAGGGCCGGGAGGCCGTCGGTGAGCAGGTTGATCCAAAGCAATTGAAGCGGGAACAGCGGGATGCCTAGGCCAGGGAAAGCACCTAGACCTATCAGGACGACGGTGACCTCGGATATGTTGCCGGCCACCAGGTAATCGACCACTTTGCGGATGTTCTCGTAGATGGCCCGGCCTTCTCTCACGGCCTTGGTCACGAGATTGAGGTCGTCGTCGGTGATGACCAGATCCGCTGCCTCCCGGGCGACCTGGCTTCCGGCCAGCCCCATCGCCACCCCGATGTCGGCCTTCCGTAATGCCGGGGCGTCATTGACGCCGTCCCCGGTCACCGCCACGACATGACCCGCTGCCTGAAAGGCCTCGACGAGCTCCAGCTTCTGCTCCGGATCCACCCGTGCGAACACACGGAACGAAGTCAGGTCGGAAGGCAGCCCGTTGGCTCGAAGTTCGCTTCCGGTGACGACCTCGTGGTCCTCGTGGCTGAGGCCGGCTGCTCGGGCAACCGATGAGGCCGTCCCGGCATGGTCCCCGGTGACCATCACCAGGTGCACTCCGGCTTCCATGACCTTCTTAACGGTTTCGGCTGCCCTGGGAGAAGGCATCGAAACCCACCTCTTCTTCACGTTCTGGGGATTTGACATGATCAACAAAGCGACCATGGCCCATCTCCAGTTCACACCGGTGGGCAATCCGGCCACCCACATGCCCCCGTCACTGATGGGGCTGCCGGGAATGACCGCATTCGCCACGCACATGATGAAGAAACAGATGGAAGGCATCGACGTGCCGGGAGTTCCCGAGTTCCTGGAAATGATCACTGACTCGGGAGGACATCTTTGGGCGTGCCGGATGTCGGCCGACATGATGCACATCGGGAAGGAAGACCTCTACGACCGGGTCGAGGCGATCATTAGCGCCGCCGACTTCATCGAGCTCTCAGCCGGAGCCCAAATCATCTTCATCTGATCCTTCCCAGATCGACGCTGATCGGTCCTCAGCTCATGACGGCCGATGCGATCGCGAAGTAGATGACGATTGAGAGCAAGTCCTGAATGACCGTGGCGAGCGGGCCCGATCCGTAAGCCGGGTCTGTCCCCAATCTGCTGAGCAGAGCCGGCAAGGCGGTCGCGATCGACGTGGCGACGGTGCAAGCGCAAAAGAGCGAAAGGCCCACGACCACGACGACCGAAGGGTCCAATGTCAGAAGACCGATCGGAAGGAACAGCAAAGCCAGAGTGGCACCGATCGCCACCCCGTGACTATCTCGCGCAGCAGGCTGGCGCGCATCGAGACGCCAACCGACAGACCTCGAATGATCAGCGTCTCGGTCTGCGTTCCTACCGCGTCGGCGAGGTAGACAACTCCGGGGAGGAACAACGCAAGAGACACGTCGGCACGGAGTTGGTCCTCATAACCGGCGACTAAGAGAGCGGCGAGTCCGCTTCCGATGAGACCGACGACTAGCCATGGCAAGCGGTGCAGGTAACGCTTGTGGATCGGCTCCTCGGTCGCTTCCCTGGCCGCCGCGCTTCCTCGGATGAATCCGCCGAGGCGGGCCAGGTCGTCGGTGTGCTCGTCAAGCAAGACTGAGAGCATCTTGGTGGCCGGGATGAGGCCGCTGAAGCGACCGGACTCGTCGACGACGGCCAGGCTTCGCTCACCGTGGTCGACCGCCTTGGAGGCCGCGATTTCGCGGTCGATGCCGGGAAGGACGATCGGAGGATCGGTGTCCATGATGTCCCTCATCAAGGTGCCGTTGGCGGCAGCTATCAAGTCCTCCATTCTGACCATCCCGACGATCCGATCACCAGACAACACGACCAGGTCGTCGGCCGAGTCGAATCGGACTCCGAGGATGTGAGCCCATACGGCCGAGGCGGGTTCGTCGGGAGCCGCCGTGGGAATGTTCGTGGTGGCGAATTCGGCGGCTCTCAGGCCTCCCGGGGTGGCGGCTTTCACGACTATCTCCTGATGTTCGATTTCAGACCTGCTGTTTAAAGAGCGGGGCTGCCTTCACATTCGGGGTGGCCGCAGCCGCAATCCATGACCATTCCCCCTTCTTCGTTGTCATCGGGCGTCCCGATTTCGGCATCGTCAACGGCCTTCCGGCAAGTGTCACTGCAGTAGCCGGCTGGTTCGGCGACCAAACAGGTGCAATGTTCGTGGGTGCATTTCATCTCGGCGCTCCTTTCCGGTGCGGTATGGGTGGTATAGCCAAGCGCCTAAAGTCTGCGGTCCTTGTGACCCCTGAGGCTCAACTGGTACGTCGTACTTACATCGTGTTGACGCTGCTGTCGACTCTGGCCTCCTCTTTCATATGGGGAATCAATACCCTGTTTCTTCTCGATGCTGGATTGAACAACGCTCAGGCCTTCGGCGTCAATGCGTTCTACACGCTTGGAACCTTCCTTTTCGAAATCCCGACGGGCGTGATCGCCGATACCCGCGGCCGGCGCACGTCGTATCTGCTGGGGGCCGGGACACTTCTGTTCTCGACCCTCCTCTACCTGGTGATGTGGGAAACCCGGGCACCGATCTGGGGTTGGGCCATCGCCTCGATCCTCCTCGGGCTCGGGTTCACCTTCTTCTCCGGTGCGACCGAGGCGTGGCTGGTCGATGCCTTGAATGCAACAGGGTTCACAGGCCCGCTCGAGGGGGTGTTCGCCCGAGCTCAAGTCGTTGCCGGCGGGGCCATGCTGGTCGGGACCGTCGCCGGGGGATACCTGGCTCAGGTCACCAATCTGGCGGTCCCCTACATCGTGAGGGCGGGGATCCTCGGTGTCACCCTGTTGGTGGCGATGGTGACGATGCGAGACGTCGGGTTTACACCCGCTCGCAGCGGCGACCTGCGAGCCGAGGTCACAGCCATATTCAAGGGAGCGATCGATGCCGGCTGGCGCAACCGCCCGGTCCGGTGGTTGATGTTGTCGTCGCCCTTCATCAGCGGAGTGGGCTTCTACGCCTTCTATGCGATGCAGCCCTACTTGCTCGACCTCTATGGCGATTCCGGTGCTTTCGGGATCGCCGGTTTGGCGGCGGCAGTCATGGCCGGGGCTCAGATCATCGGCGGCCTCGTCGTGCCTTGGGTTCGCAAGCTTTTTCAGCGTCGGACCCAGTTGCTACTGGTGGCCACGGTCCTGAGTGTGGTGTTCATTGTTCTGGTCGGACTCCTTCCCAACTTCTATCTCGCCCTCGGCTTCTTCGTCCTGTGGGCGATGTTGTTCGCCCTGAGCACGCCTGTTAGGCAGGCGTACATCAACGGTTGTATCCCTTCAGAGCAACGGGCCACCGTGCTCTCGTTCGACTCATTGCTCGGCTCGGCCGGGGGAGTCGTGACGCAACCCGTGCTGGGGAGGGTGGCCGACCTCCAGGGATATCCCGCTTCGTACGTCGTGAGCGCCGGAATCTACGCCTTGTCCATTCCCTTCATGTGGCTCGCCAAGCGAGGGGATGCTCCCGGTGACTATGTCGGCACCGAGCCTTCACGACCGTTGGCCCCGACGACCGCGCACTAGCCATCCGATCAACAGCAATCCCACATCGGACACCAACGGTTGTGGGTGGGTCTTCAGACCTCACACCTCGAACCTCAAACCTCTCGTTCCGATGCGTCCGGCTCCGACACCTGTGGGCTCTACGCCGAGCGTCTCGTGAACCCAGCCGGCGATCGTGTCCACAGCCGGAACTCCATTGGGCCAGTTGCTCCATCCGGTGCTGAGCACCGCCAGGGCGTAGCCTCGCCCGGACGGGAGAACGACGGCGCCCACCGAGTTGGTGGTGACGCCCGCGAAGCCATTTTTCTGACCGACGATCGACCCGGGGGGAGCGTGCGTGCCCACGCCCCATTGTTGGCCGGGGTCGATGTCGGTCATTAGGTCCCAGGCCAGGTTCTGACTGTCCTCGTCGAAAGGCCCGAAGTCACGGAAGAGAATCTGGCGCAAAAGGTCGACCTGGTCACGGGCCGACGTCGACGTGCGCCCCCAGATGGTTTCGTAGTCCCCGACGATGGTGGTCTCGTCGAGGCCGAAGATGTCGGCCTGAACGTTGAACCAGGGAGCCCCTCCAAAGTGACTCCACAGAGAGCGAACCGGGTCATTGGCCGAGACCGAGATCATCGGTCGCAGCCAGGCGAGCTCCTGGCCACTGACCGCCCTACCGGCCAATTGGGCTTCGAGCAAGGTCCCGGCCATCACCATCACTTTTAAGACCGAGGCCGTCGGCTGGCGGTTGTCGGCGTTCAGCGAGTAGGTGCAGCCGGTTTCGGCATCCCAGGCGAACGCCGTGAACCGCTGCCCGGGGAATTCGGCTGCCAGAGCCGCCCGGCGGCCCTCAGTGAATGGGTTATCCCGGCAAACCTCCAGACCGGCGGCGCCCGTGAGCCAGATGGCGAACTCACCGCGTGTGATCGGAAGCTCACCCTGGAACATCGGGGTCGAAACGTCCAGGAGCCCGGCCGCCACACCGGATCGGACTGCCTCCTGGTAGTAGACGTCGCCAACGTCGATGAACGCGTTGGCATCGCCGACCGGCATCGTGAGGTGGAAGGCCCTGAACAAGATCACGATTGCCTCACCCCGGCTCATCGGCCGAAGCGGGCAGAAAAGGCTGCTCGAGGCATCGCAGCCGTTGACAACACCGGCGGCGACCAGCCCTTCGATGTAAGGCTCGGCGGCACCGTCCCAGAGAGTGTCGTCATCCGTAAAAGTGTTCACAGTGGGCTCGGCGTTGAGTGCCTCGGTAGTCACGGCCTCCACCGTCCGGAAGACCAGTGCCGCCGCTTCGGCCCGCGAGAGCGTTTGTTGCGGGCACGATTGCGTTCCTCCGCATCCCTGGACAACCCCGATTTCGAAGAGTTGTTCGAGGTGCTGCTCGGATGGGAGTCCGTCGTCGTCGGTGAAGACTCCTGATGGAGTCGCCATTGCCGGCAGCCCGATTGCGACTATCGCCACCGCCACACCGATCAGCAGGCGGGGTTTCACCTCCTGGCGGCGACGTCGATCACCATGCCGGTTTTCCTCGCTTCTTCCGCCAGAAACGCCAGGAAGTGGCTCTCGAGCGACTCCGACGCCGGAGTGGCGGGTGGGGCCCCGGTTTCAACCGTGGCCAGGAATGCCTCCATGATCCCGCCGTCGCCTCCGCCGTGACCTCCGACGCCGGTCCCGATGGCGATCTCTTCGGGCTTTCCGCTGACGTGGTCGAACACGGTTATCGATTGTTGGCGACCGAAGAACCCTCGAAGCGTGGCTCGAGTTCCGTCGTATCGCATCGTCCGGCTCTCTTCGTGGGAATGTCCATGCATAACCAATGCGACCGAAGCTCCCGACTCGAGTTCCATCGTGACGATCTGGTGATCGACGACATTGGACTCCGCCTGATAGGCGCACCGACCATAGGGGCCCTGCTGAAGCGCTTCGAGTCGGCCCTCTTGTGACATGTCATCGGTGATGACGTGGATCGGCCACCCTTGCATGGCAGGGTCGAGATAGATGCGCCGGGCGTCGTACGGGCAGTCCTTCACCGGGCACGGATCGGTGCACCTTGCAGTCGCTCCCTCAGGAGCGCGTTCGGGATGGAACTCGAACAGGGATCCCACAGACGAAAGGCGAGTTACGGGCGAGCCCAGATTCCAGTGCAGGATGTCGAAGTCGTGGCAGCACTTGGCCACTATCATCGGCGTGGCGATCTCTCCGCGTCCCCAGTTGCCTCTCACGTAGGAGTGGGCCATGTGCCACGAGCGGACGTTTTCACGGTGCTCCACCGTCACAATGTCACCGAGACGTCCGCTTCGGAGCACCTCCCTGAGGGTCTGAAAGAAGGGCGTGAATCGAAGGACGTGGCCAATGTGAAGGGTGGCCTGGGACCGGGCCGATTCGTCGACGAGTTCGACACATTCTGCGAGGGTCGATGCCATGGGTTTCTCGGCAAGAACGTGATATCCCGCCCTGAGCGCAGCCAGAACATGGCGATGATGGGTGCGGTCAGGCGAAGCAATGATCGCCGCCGGAGCGATGCGAGGGATCGCCAGCAACGTGTCGGGGTTGCCGAAGCGATGGCTGGCAGGGATGCCATGGGCGTCGCCGAAACGCTTGATGCGATCGGGACGAGGGTCGGCGACCGCCACGATCCGGAGTCGCTGGGGATGGTCGAGGGCCCATCGCCCGTAGACGAAGTGCCCGCGCTGACCGGCCCCAATCAAAATCGCATCGGTCACGAACTGGATACCCGGGCCATCGCGCGAGGGTATCGGCACCACGGTGACCGATGAGACGCCAGACGCTAGACGAAGGCAGGGACCGCGGGGGAAGGCGAATCACAGCTCTGTAAGTTGTTTTCTTTCTGGCGTCTAGCGTCTGGCGTCGAGCGTCTCCTTGGGTCGCGGGGCATTCCTTCCTCCCCTCCCCGGCTTCACACACGGGTTTTGTCTCAACTCGGGCTTCCAGAGTCCGAATGAGTACTAGTCATTGCTGTCAATCAGTAGAAGAAGGACCTCTCATGTCGTTGGCTCGGCCCCCAGAACGCCAGGCTGCGGGCCCGTTGGCGCTCCTTGGCCGCTTCATATTCACCGTCATCTTCCTGGCGATCGTGGGCGGCCTCGGCTGGGCGATCGTCGTCAACGGATCAATCGAAGGTGCTGAAACCCTTGATCGGGACGTGGTCGCGCCCGGGACAATCGTCATCATTCCGGGCCTCACCGAGGTGCACCTGCGCTCGGAGGGCTCCGGTGATCCGGTCCTCTTCATCCACGACTTCGACCTGGCCGGCGGCTACCAGTGGACCAAGACGGCCGAACTATTGGCTGATCATCGCCTCCTGATGCCGGATTTGGTCGACTTCGGGTTCAGCGCCCGGCCCGCCTTTCGCGGCCGACTTCACACGGTGGTTGGCCAGGCCGAGACAATGCTCGCGATGCTGGAGGAGTTGGGAATATCGAATTTGTCGGTGGTGGGCGCCGGATTGGGCGGATCCGTCGCGGCTCAGATGGCCTCGCTGGAGCCGGGTGTCGTCGATCGTCTGGTTCTGATCGCTCCCGAGATTCTGGGGCCGGAGCCCAGTTGGCAATCGATCCTTTACCGCCTGCCGAGTGTCGGTGACGCCATGACGTTCACTTTCATTGGTGCCGGTGGCCGGGCCGACTCAAGCTATTCGGCCGGTTGAGGAAACGGTGGGTATTGCCCGGACGCCGAGACCCGGGCAGCTCGGACGGCCGCGGC